>DVIY01000259.1 GCA_018710915.1 Candidatus Gallacutalibacter pullistercoris | reverse complement strand
GAAAGGCGCATTTTTGGTGGTGAATTGCAAAATATCCCAGTGGGATATTTTTGCAAGAGGCCCCTTTTTGAAAGAGAAAAAGGGGCCTGCTCCGTTCCAGATAACGGCTTCCAGCTGTTTCCCCAACGGGGAAATCAGAAGAGAACCAGAACCAACGGGGGGTGAATCCATGGAGGATAATAGAGAAGTTCTGTCCTTTTATAATGCCGGTGCAGAGATCGGGCGCTTAGAGCGCGGATTGGGAAAAGTGGAATACTGGCGTACCAAGGAGATTTTGGCCCCGTTTGTAGGGGGACGAAAAGTCATTTACGATATTGGGGGAGGCGTGGGTGTCTATTCTTCCTGGCTTGCCTCTATGGGCCATAAGGTTCACCTGCTGGAGCTTTCTCCAACAGCGGTGGAATATGCCCGTGCCCATCAAGATCCAGAATCGCCTTTCTCCGCACAAGTGGGAGATGCCCGTGAGCTGCCCTATCCTTCCGAGAGTGCAGATGTGGTTCTTTTGATGGGTCCCTTATATCATTTACAGCAAAAGCAGGAACGGCAAAGTGTTCTTTCGGAAGCCTTCCGGGTGCTGAAAAAAGGCGGCACACTGGCAGTTGCCGGGATTTCCCGTGCGAGTTCTACCACTTGGGCGCTTTCGGTATATGGCGAAAAGAATAACTTTATTGATGATGATATTTACTTTTCCATGCTGGAAGAAGAACTGCAAAGCGGGCGGCATAACCGGCCTGAAAAATATCCTGGCTTTATTGCCCAAGCCTATTTCCATACCCCGGAAGAGCTGGATGCTGAAATCAGAGAAGCCGGGTTTTTGAGTACGCAGCCTTGGGCCGTAGAAGGAATCTTATGGTTTACCCCTCATCTGGAAGAAAAATGGGACGATCCGGATTCCAGAAACCGGCTGCTTCGTATTGCCCGCATGACAGAACAGGAACCCTCCCTGATGGGAATGAGCCCCCACTTTCTTATCACAGCGCAAAAAGCGGAATTCATATAAAAATAAATTTACAAATCGTATTTTGCAATTAAAATAAACATTTTGTAAAAAAAGAAAGGAAATGAATCATGGCATTTGACAGACTGATTACCAAAATCGCGCAGACCCAGAACCCCACTGTGGCCGGATTGGACCCCAAGCTGGCCTATATCCCCTCTTATATTAAGGAAGAGTGCTTTGCAAAGTACGGCAAAACCCTGGAAGGCGCTGCCGCAGCTCTGCTGGAATTTAACAAGGGCCTCATCGACGCCCTGTGCGATATTGTCCCGGCGGTAAAGCCCCAGGCCGCTTATTATGAGATGTACGGCTGGCAGGGTGCGAAAGCCCTCCACGACACCATCGCTTACGCCCAGGAAAAGGGGATGTTCGTCATCACCGACGGCAAGCGCAACGACATCGGCGCTACCATGGAAGCCTATGCAACCGCTCATCTGGGCGAGGTTGAGGTGGAAGGCGAAAGCTTTGCTCCCTTCGGCGCAGACGCCCTCACCGTCAACGGCTATCTGGGCACCGATGGCATTAAGCCCCTGTTAAAGGTTTGCAATGAAAAAGACGCCGGCATCTTTGTGCTGGTAAAGACCTCTAACCCCTCCTCCGGCGAGCTGCAGGACCGCGAGCTGGCAGACGGCGACACCATCTATCGCGCTATGGGCAAAATGTGCGAGAGCTGGGGCCAGGAGCTGCCCGGCAAATACGGCTATTCCGGCGTTGGCGCTGTGGTAGGCGCTACCTATCCCGCCCAGCTGGAAGAACTGCGTGCCGCTATGCCCCACACCTTCTTCCTGGTGCCCGGCTATGGTGCACAGGGCGGCGCTGCCGACGACGTTGCTCCCGCTTTCGATAAGAGAGGCCTGGGCGCGATTGTCAACAGCTCCCGCGGCATTATGTGCGCCTGGCAGAAGGAAGGCTGCGACGAGCACGAGTACGCAGCCGCTGCCCGCCGCGAAGCTATTCGGATGCGCGATGCCATCCGCGAAGCCATTGTGGGCCGCGTAGGCCGCATCATGCTGGAAAATGTGTAAGCTGAAAGGGGAACCTTCCATGAAATACGATGTAAAGCCCTGCCGGATTCTTTATAAAAGAGAAATCGCACAGGGAATCTTTGACTTTCTGCTGGACGCCGCGGGCTTTGCCAAAGCGGCAAAACCCGGCCAGTTTGTCCATATTCTGGTGCCGGGAAAGACCCTGCGCCGTCCCATTTCCATCTGTGACATCGACGCAGAGGCCGGTACCTTGCGGATTGTGTTCCAGATTCGCGGCGAGGGCACGGAAATTCTCTCCCAGATGAAGATTGGAGACCACATGGACGTGCTGGCGCCTTTGGGGAATGGCTTTGACCTGGGCGATACCAGCCGCAAGGCCCTGTTTGTGGGCGGTGGCATCGGTGTGCCGCCCCTGCTGGGCGCTGCGAAGAAATTCGGCAAAAACGCTACCGTAGCAGTGGGCTTCCGCAACAAGGAAACCGCTATTCTGGAAGCGGACTTTGCCCGCGCCGGATGCCGGGTGTTTGTGGCCACCGATGACGGCAGCATGGGCCACCATGGCCTGGTCATCGACTGCGCTAAGGACGTGGAGGCCGACGTGATTTTTGCCTGCGGTCCCACCCCCATGCTGAAAGCGGTGTGTGCACTGGCCAAAGAGCGGGGCATCCCCTGCCAGATTTCCCTGGAAGAGCGGATGGCCTGCGGCATCGGCGCTTGTCTGGGCTGTGCAACTCCCCTTCTGCGGGAGGACGGCACCCAGTACTTTGGCCATGTGTGCAAGGACGGCCCGGTGTTCGACTATACCAAAGTGGTGCTGTGAGAAAGGAGCGGATGAAAGATGGCAGATTTGCGTGTAAACATTGCCGGGGTTCCTTTTGAAAACCCCCTCATTGCCGCTTCCGGCACCTTTGGCTTCGGCCATGAATATCAGGAATTTTATCCCCTGTCCACGCTGGGCGGTATTTCCTGCAAGGGTATTACCCTCCAGGAGCGCCCGGGTAACCCGCCGCCCCGTATCGCCGAGGCTCCCGGCGGGATGCTCAACGCCGTGGGATTGCAGAACCCCGGCGTAGACCATTTTATTGAACAGGACCTGCCCTGGCTCAAGCAGCAGGGGACGGTGGTCATCGCCAATATTGCAGGCAATACCCCCGAGGACTACTGCGCCATGGCGGAGAAGCTCTCCGACACCGATGTGGACATGATTGAGCTGAACATCTCCTGCCCCAACGTGAAGCAGGGCGGCGTCCAGTTCGGCACCAGCTGTGCCGGTGTGGGCGGCATCACCGAGGCCGTACGGAAGTACTGCAAAAAGCCCTTGATGGTGAAGCTCTCCCCCAACGTGGCGGACATCGGCGAAATTGCCGCCGCCGCCGAAGCTGCGGGCGCTGATGCCATCTCCATGATTAACACTCTGACGGGAATGCGCATTGATATCCGTACCCGCCGCCCCATCATTCGCAACAATACCGGCGGTATGTCCGGCCCGGCGCTGCTGCCCGTTGCCGTGCGTATGGTGTGGCAGGCTTCCCAGCGGGTCAAAATCCCGATTGTGGGCATGGGCGGTATCTCCAAGTGGGAGGATGCCGTAGAAATGATGCTGGCAGGCGCTTCTGCTTTGCAGATTGGTACCGTATTCTTCACCGACCCGTATGCTCCAGTGAAGATTCTTGACGGCCTGAACCGGTATCTGGACGAGCGGAACATCAAGTCAGTCACCGAGCTGACCGGCGGCATTCAGCCCTGGTAAGAGGATTTCACTATGCATTTGCTGATTCGTGATATTACTTTGGAAGATGCGGAACGATTCGAAGCAGCTTTTCTGGAGCAGGGATGGCATAAGCCCGCAGCGCAATTCTATCGTTATTATGAAGAGCAGCAGGCGGGAACAAGGCAGGTGTTTGTTGCAGAAACAGAAGGACAGCCGGTTGGGTATGTCACCCTGGTTCCACAGACCACAGCAGGGCCGTTTGCCGGTCAGGGAATTCCGGAAATCGTGGATTTTAATGTCCTGCAGAAATGGCAGCGCCGGGGAATTGGTTCTGCATTGCTGGATGCCGCAGAATCTGCCGCATTTTCGATGTGTGACCGTGTTTCTCTGGGGGTGGGCTTGCATAGCGGATATGGTTCCGCGCAGAGAATGTATGTCAAGCGTGGATATGTGCCTGATGGCAGCGGCGTGTGGTATCAGGACAGGCAGCTGCCGGAAATGGCGGAATGTCGGAATGATGATGATTTGATTTTGTATCTTTCTAAAATGAGATAAGATCACAGCCCCGCGCGCAGTTTGTGCAGCGGGGCTGTTTGCAGGAAAGGAAGCGGGAAATATGACCACAAAATTGATTATTGTCCGGCACTGTGAGGCCGCAGGCAACAAGGACAGGACTTTTCAGGGCCATACCGATTCGGAAATCAGCGATAAGGGGAAGATTCAGCTGGATTTGCTCAGTGTCCGGTGCAGGAATATGCACATTGACGCCCTGTATTCCAGCCCGTTAAAGCGTGCCTATGCCACCGCCGAGGCTGTAAACCGGTTCCATCATCTGCCTATCCAGATCGAGCCGGGACTGATTGAAATTGACGGCGGCGAGTGGGAAGGGGAAAAGTGGGCACAGCTGCCCGACCTGTACCCGGAGCAGGCGCATAACTGGAACTGCGCCCCCTGGGATTTCAAAACGGAAAAAGGCGAATCCATGCGCCAGGTATACGACCGGGTGTGGGATGCTGCCTGCCGGATTGTAAAAGCCAATCCTGGCAAAACCGTGTGCATTGCCAGCCACGGATGCGCCATCCGGAACCTGCTGTGCCGCTGCATGGATAAACCCATTGAAGAACTGAATACGGTGGACTGGGTGGACAATACGGGCATCAGCATCGTGGATTTTGATGAGAACATGAACCCCCACATTGAACTTCTCAACGACGCCTCCCATCTGTCCGAAGAGACTTCCACCTTTGCCACACAGAGCTGGTGGAAGCCGGAGAACCGGGTAAGCGGACGCTTTGACTGAGGAGGTCTTTATGAAGGAACAATCTTTTTACAGGAAATATATTACCGGAGTAGTTGCACAAGCAAATCAGCAGCGCGTAGTTATTAACAGCAATATTGTTTACGGAGAACTCACAAAATGGTTACGCGCAAAAGAAATGAAGTTAAGCAGCGAAATGTTTAAAGCGGTTTTGGCGGTGGGACGTTCTCTTACAAGCGGGTATTTAAAAACTGGGGAAGTTTCAATCAAAAATACTTGCAGTAATTTCGCTATGTCTTTTCATACTGGTACAAGTTCAGATGGTATACATACCAGCAGTTCGGTACTTAAAAAATATATAGAGGAATTCTGGCCTGTACTAAAGCAGCGATTGGATGAAGAGCGGGATTTGGGAGATGTAAGATTACGTTATAGACATGTAGATGTCGTGAAGATAGGGAAGCTTTTTGATGAAATATTAAAATACGTGGATGAAGATAAAAAAGCAAATGTCCTTAGCTTGATGGATGAATTTGTTAGAAGTGATTTGCAGGACTAGGAAAAATATGTTTATTTGAATCTGAAAGGAGGCGAATCGATGATTATTCTGGCAGTCGATTTAGGCAAAGCCCGCACTGGACTTGCGGTGTGTGATAAGAGCGAGATTCTGGCCAGCCCAGCGGGCGTCATCACCGAGTATAACCCGGAAAAGCGGCTGGAAAAAGTTGCAGCAGAAGCCCTTGCCCGCAAAGCAGAGCTGCTGGTGGTAGGGCTTCCCCGGAACATGGACGGCAGCGAAGGGGAGAGCGCCCAAAACGCCCGGGCCTTTGGGCAGGCGCTTTCAGAAAAAACCGGCATCCCCGTGGAGTTTCAGGACGAGCGGGGAACGACCATCACCGCCCATGGATATCTGAATGACACCAACACCCGTGGCAAAAAGCGCAAGGCTGTGGTGGATGCCGTGGCGGCAGTGGTGATTTTACAGAACTTTCTGGACGGAAGAAAAGCAAGAATGAAAGCGTAAAGAGATAGACAAACCCGATACAGTGCAAACTGTATCGGGTTTGTTTTCTATGAGAATATTTCAGCGCTTGGTGCCAAGGAAGAACAATGCCACTGTTCCGGGGCCAGAGTGAGTTCCGATTACCGGCCCGATTTCGTTTAAAACAATGTCCTTCACATTCCACTTGGAACGAATTTTGTCCGCTACATACTGCGCGTCTTTTTCGCAATCGCCGTGGCTGATAAAGATTACCTGGTCTTCCGGGTTTGTAACGGTTTCCTCCATGTGCGAAACCAATGCATCGAGAGACTGGCGGCGTCCACGGATTTTCGCAACCGGAATCAAGTGACCGGCATCGTCTACATGCAGCACCGGTTTAATACCCAGCATGGTGCCAAACAGTGCCGCAGCAGAAGAAACACGGCCGCCGCGCTTAAGGTGGTTCAAATCATCTACCGTAAACCAGTGGCACAGATGCAGTTTGTTGTCTTGTAACCATTGGTATACTTCGTCGATGCTTTTTCCCTCCATCTGCATTTTGGAGGCATAGTAAGCCAGCAGCCCTTCGCCCATAGAAGCAGCAAGGGAATCTACGACATAGATTTTTCGGTCTGGATAGCGTGCAGAGAGCTCTTCTTTTGCCATATAGGCACTCTGGCAGGTGCCGCTAAGCCCGGAAGAAAAGGCCAGATACAGAATATCTTCTCCAGCCTGCAAAATGGGATCAGCCCATTCCATAAATTCATGGGAGTTAATTTGCGCGGTAGTGGAAGTTTTTCCGGCACGCAGCAGATGATAAAAAGCCTTTGCGCTCATTTCGTGCCCATCCGGATAATTCCGATAGCTTTTTCCGTCAATGGTAAATTCCATGGGAATGACAGTTAGCTGTAAATCGCGAACCAGTTCGGGGGTCAGGTCACCGGTAGAATCAGTTATAATACGATAACGCATACAAATGCCTCCAATAGTACGAAGTTTGAATACGATATCTCTATTATACTTGATATTGTGGGAAATGTCTATAAATGAAGTGCGTCGAAACGAAAAATAATAGCAGATTTTAACACGAAGAAGGGGGAACTTCAAAAACCTTATGGCTTTTCAGCGTTAGTCTGACTAAAAATTTCGCGCAGTCCTATCAATAAAAGCAACCCGCCAAATAATTTTTGCAGCAGTTCCGGGTTCATGGTGCCGCTGAGCCACACCCCCAGCAGGCTGCCAACAATACCCGAGAGGACAGCTGGCAGGATTGCCTGACGGCAGATAAGCTTTTGACGGATATAAGGAATCAAGGCAAGCAATGCTGTAGGGATGAATAAAAGGAGATTGACCCCCTGTGCAGTGTTCTGTTCGATGCCGGCAAACATTGTCAGGCACAGGATTAGAATCCCGCCGCCGCCCATGCCCATAGCGCCCAGCGCACCGGAAAGTATTCCGGCAGCGGCAGTCAGCAGCCAGGTCAAAACAGCATCCTCAAAGCTGCCCAGAGCATCAGCAGTCCAAAAATACGCCGCTGCCAGACAGCACGGCATCTGGGCAGAAGCCAAGCGCCTATCAGAGAGCCCGAAAGCATCCAGGGGAGATATGGAAGTGCGTCTGGGATGGAGACATCCCCGCGAAACAGGTAAAAACCGGCACTTAGCAGGCAAAGCGGCAAAATCACGGCAACCGATGTGGCGTGGCAGTCGGCTTCCTTCATACCGCTTTTTCGAAAAATTGGGACAGCAATTGTGCCGCCTCCAGCCCCCAACAGACCATTGAGAATTCCAGCGGCGAACCCAGCACAAGAAAACAGCAAATTTTGCATAGTGAAGAGCTTTTGTTTCATACAGGGCCTTCCTTCCAGTTCTAATCGAAAATAGCCTGCCCTGAAAACGAAAAAAAATCCCTGAACAACAAGTTCAGGGATTCGTTTGATAAAAGAGACCCGCCTGGCCGTAAGTGCAATAAATAACCTGCCTACGGAAGTAAACAGGTGGGTGCCCGCCCAACAGGTTCCAGCTCCCTTCTTCCAACACAGAAAACCGTGCTGGGAGGTCTGCATTCCGCTGCCGGAGACAAGCTCCCGAAAAGAGAGTTGTAGGGTTATTGATGCAACAGTCCACGCACCAGGCAGGAGTTTAATCCTTCGCCGAAAACAGTATAGCATGGAATGGAGTCGTTAAATTTCCATAAAAGAACTTCAGAAAAAAATCCTTATTGTTCAGGTTCCTCATAAAGTTCTTCAAAGCGGCTCTCAAAAATAGCGGCCAGCTTGTCCAGAAGCTCGTCATCTTCGACCTCAGCCAGCTGTTCTTCCCCGTCCTCTTCGATTACTTCGAAAATATAATAGGTATCGGCTTCCAGTTCGCTTTGGGGGTCGTCAAAGGTAGGAAGCAGTGCATAAAAAACGCCGTCTTCGTTATCGATTTCATCCAGAATTTCAAACTCATGCTCAACGCCTTCGTCGTCGATCAGGGTAATCAGGTCTGCACCATACTCGTTATTCATGGCAATTCTCCTTTCAGTGCTCTTCGGCACCGTTGAGATCCGGCGCATGCCGGTCTTGTTCCATTGTACAAAGAGAAGAGAGAGAAGTCAACAGTTTTCAGGAAAAAATTATGCAGAAAGAAAAAATGAAAAAGAGCGTTTA
>DVIY01000258.1 GCA_018710915.1 Candidatus Gallacutalibacter pullistercoris | reverse complement strand
GGAATGATGATGCAGGAACAAGTGCAATCTTTGCTGTCAGAAATTACGACAGGATGCAGCAAAATACTGGAAGACAATATCACAGGAATCTATCTGCATGGTTCACTGGCCTTTGGCTGCTTTTCCTGGGAAACAGGGGATATTGATTTTATCATTGTAACCGAAAAAGCACCCTCTTTGGGACAGAAAATCGAGTTGATACACTTCCTCCTGAAAATCGATTCCCAATGTCCGCCAAAAGGGATGGAAATGAGCCTGGTGCTGCACGAAAACTGCAATCCATTTCGATATCCGACGCCATTTGAACTGCATTTTTCCAATTTCCACCGCGAACGATGCCGTGCAGATGTGCAGAAATATTGCCAGGAGATGCATGGGACAGACCGGGATCTGGCTGCCCACTTTACCGTGATTCGCAGCAGGGGAATTGCGCTTTGCGGAAAACCGATACCAGAGGTATTTGGAGAAGTTCCGGAGCGGGAGTATTGGGACAGTATCTGCCGGGATGTTGCAGAGGCTCCGGAGGAAATCCTGCATCAGCCTGTCTATATGGTGCTGAACCTTTGCCGGGTGCTGGCCTATCGAAAAAGCCGCCTGATTCTCTCGAAAGCGGAAGGTGAAAAATGGGGAAGGGAACATCTTCCTGAAAAGTATCAGGGAATCATCCGTGCAGCGGGTGAAAGCTATCGAACCGCTTCTGCGTTTCCTCAGTATATAGAAAAAGCATCGCTGCAAGCCTTTGCGAAAGAAATGCTGAAAGAGATTCTGTAAAAAGACAGAAATAAAAAACCGGGATGCAGATGGTTTCTGCATCCCGATTTGCTTTGTGAAAATTAGTCAGCGTATTTGTCGTTGTTCCAAGCGTACATTTTACGCAGCTCTGCGCCGACGGTCTCCAGCTCGTGAGAAGCTTCGATGCGGCGGCAGGCGTTGAAGTGTGCACGGCCGTTCTTGTTCTCGGCAATCCACTTGCTGGCGAAGGTGCCGTCCTGAATCTCGGCCAAAATCTTCTTCATTTCCTTCTTGGTCTCGTCGGTAATCAGGCGCTTGCCGGTCTCGTAATCACCGAACTCGGCGGTGTCGGAAATGGAGTAGCGCATCATCTTGAAGCCGCCTGCATAAATCAGGTCAACGATGAGCTTCATCTCGTGGATGCACTCGAAGTAAGCGTTTTCGGGGGCATAACCGGCCTCCACCAGGGTTTCAAAGCCGGCCTTCATCAGGGCGGTCACGCCGCCGCACAGCACAGCCTGCTCACCGAACAGGTCGGTTTCGGTCTCAATCTTAAAGGTGGTCTCCATGATAGCTGCACGGGCGCCGCCGATGCCTGCGCCATAAGCCAGAGCGGTCTCCAGGCAGTGGCCGGTAGCGTCCTGCTCTACAGCAACCAGGCAGGGAGTGCCCTTGCCTTCCATGTACTCGCTGCGCACGGTGTGGCCGGGAGCCTTGGGAGCGATCATGAACACGTCAACATCTGCCGGGGGCTTAATCTGGCCAAAGTGGATGTTAAAGCCATGAGCAAAAGCCAGTGCCTTGCCTTCGGTCAGGTTGGGGGCAATATCTTTATAGTACATATCGGCCTGGCGCTCATCGGGAATCAGCACCATGATGATGTCAGCTGCCTTGGTAGCGTCGGCCACATTCATCACGGTCAGGCCATGAGCCTCTGCACGGGCACGGCTCTTGCTGCCGTCATACAGACCAACAATTACGTTCACGCCGCTGTCCTTCAGGTTCAGGGCATGGGCATGTCCCTGGCTGCCATAACCGATAATGGCGACGGTTTTGTCCTTAAGCACGTTGATGTCACAATCTGCCTGATAATAAATCTTCGGCATAATAAGTACCTCCTGAATCCTTTTGAAAATAATATATGGAAGCCGGGGAGCAGCTTGATACCGCCCGGCGGCCGCATTGGCAATTACATTTCTTTTTTGCGGGTGATTGCGGCACCCTTTTCAATCGCGATGGTGCCGGTGCGAACCACTTCTTTGACCCCATAGGGATGAAGCAGCGTCATCAGGTTTTCGCCCTTTTGAGGCGTTCCGGCAAAACGCAGCGTCATAGTAGTGGGGGAGACATCGATCACCCGGGCATCAAACAGGTTGGCAAGCTGCAAAATCTCGGTGCGCTGTTGGGCGTTGGCCGAAACTTTAATCAGGTTCAGCTCACAGCTGAGAAAATCTCCGGCGGTGTTCAGTGTTTTGACTTTAATGACCGGAATCAGCTTGTTCAGCTGTTTTTCCACCTGTTCTACAATATGTTCATCCCCGTTGACCACGATGGTCATGCGGGAGATTTTCGGGTCTTCTGTAACACCTACAGCCAAGCTGTCAATGTTAAATCCCCGGCGGGAGAACAACGCCGCTACCTTGGACAGGACGCCGGGTTGGTTTTCTACCAGAACGGCAAGTGTATATTTCATCCCGGTTCCCTCCTTATATGGTAGGCGTGTCCGGGTCTACCCGGCACACCAGCACAAAGGGGCCCTTGTGCTCCAGCATCTCTTTTGCGTATTCCACTGCCTGCCGGTTGCTTTCCGCACGTTTGGCGGGAAGGCCATAGGCCGCGCACAGCGCCACGAAATCCGGATTTCCGTCCAGTGTGGTAGCAGCATAGCGATGGCCATACAGTTTATCCTGTAATTCCTTCACCATGCCCAGACGGCCGTTTTCCATGATAATCAGCTTGATATCTGCACCGGTCTGGCAAAGGGTACCAAGTTCACCCATCACCATCTGGAAGGAACCGTCGCCGCATACCGCAACGACTTCCCGATGCGGTTTTGCCAGCTTCGCACCAATCGCGGCGGGAAGGGCATAACCCATCGTTCCCAAACCGCCGGAAGTGAGGAACCGGCCCTCTTTTACATTGTAGTTTCTGGCACACCAGATTTGGTTCTGTCCCACATCCGCCACCAAAATGGCATTTTCGTCCATCAATTGGGAAAGGCTGCGGATAAACGAGCGGGGCTCCACTGCGTCCTCCCGGTCGGTTCCGTGGGGAACATAGTCCACTTTTAAATCTACGACACGCTTTACCCATTCCGGACGGTCGATATAGTGGATTTTCTCCGCCATCTGCGCCAGTACCTGCTGGATATCACCCACAATGGGAATGTCCACCGGCATATTTTTTCCAATTTCTGCCGGGTCAATATCAATATGAATAATCTTGGCCTGCTCCGCTACCTGTTCCGGTGCTGCCACTGCACGGTCGCCTACCCGCGCACCGCACAGGATAATCAAATCCGCTTCGTGCATGGCCCGGTTGGCGTAAGAACGGCCATGAGAACCAATCATTCCCAAATATCGGTCGCTGTCCATAGGAACCACGCCGATACCCATCATCGTGGCCACAATGGGAAGCCCGCTGTTTTTGGCAAAGGCCTTCATTTCTTCCCTTGCTCCTGCCAGCACCACACCGCCGCCACAGCAAATCAGGGGGCGTTTGGCTTCTTCAATGGCCTGAATGGCCCGCTTGATTTGCAGGCCGTGTCCCTGCGTACGGGGCTTATAGCCGATAATCTCGGCTTTTTCCGGATAAGTAAAGCTGTCTGTCTGCGCCTGCTGAATATCAACCGGTACATCAATCAGTACCGGGCCGGGCCGGCCGGTAGAGGCGATGTAAAATGCCTCTTTAAAAATACGGGGAATCTCTTTGACATCCTTTACCAGATAGCTGTGCTTGGTGAAGGACTCACAGGCGCCGGTTACATCGGCTTCCTGGAAAACGTCCCTACCCAGCAGCTCGGAGCTTACCTGTCCGGTAATCGCAATCATCGGAATCGAATCCATGTAAGCCGTGGCAATACCGGTAATCAGGTTGGTAGCGCCAGGGCCGGAGGTAGCGATGCATACGCCGGGTTTTCCGCAGCTGCGGGCGTATCCGCTGGCCATATGGGCCGCGTTCTGCTCTTCCCGTACCAGGACATGGCGGACAGAAGACTGGTATAAATAATCATAAAAAGGGCATATTGCTGCGCCGGGATATCCAAAGGCAATTTCGACGCCTTCTGCTTCCAGGCACTTGACCATCATTTCGGCTCCGCTTATCAAAAAGCATCCCCCTCCTTTTGTTATGGGTTCACACCAGATATATCAGACAACCGGTTTAGTTGTCTGATGAGGTGTGTTTCATCCATTATATCCTTTTATGCAGGATTCGTCAATGCTCCATTCAAAAATAATTATACACAACACATCTTACTCTGAAAAGACTTTGGCTTGAATTTTTTCCATGACACGCCGCCATTCCCTGATACTGGAAGTTTCGTCCAGCATTTTGCACTTGCCGTTTTCAACTACCATTTTCCCATCAATGAACACGTGAGAGACGGCACCTGCACCACACTGGGTCACCAGGTTGTGTAAAAGCGCCGGATGTCCGGGAAAATCAGGGTACAGTGCAGGGTCTTGCAGCGAAATCAACACCAAATCTGCCTGTGCGCCGTCGCACAATACGCCGCAGCCGGAGTGACCGAGCACCTTGCTGCCGCCCTGACAGGCCAGCTGCAAAATATCCTGTGCCCGGTACGCTTCACCGCCGGGCTGCACCTTCATCAGATGATAGGCTGTGCGGAGCACTTCCCACCAGTCGGCGGAGCCCCAGTCGGTGCCAAGCCCGCAGGGAATTCTGCGTTTCAATACTGCCGGAAGATTCATAATCCCGGTTCCGGTATACAGGTTGCTTACCGGATTATGCACAACGCCTGCGCCGCTTTTGGCGATGATATCCCAGTCTTTTTCTGTTGTATGGACGCAGTGATACAGTACGTTTTGATGGGACAGCAGTCCCTTTTCCAAAAATAGTTCCGGCGAAGATTTTCCGCAGAATTCCTCTGCCATCTGCCGCCGGTAAGCGGTTTCCAGGCAATGGCTGCCAAAAATTCTGTCCGGAAAGCGGTCATACATCGATTTGACGGCAGAAAGTGATTCTTCCGTCAAATCTTCTTCTTCCAGCAGATGCCCGGCAAAAGAAACCAGCTGGGAATCCTGTCCGGCAAAGTCGGGCAACAGGGCGTCTGCGTCCAGAATTCCGCGCATGCCCAGTGCTTCCAGCGCCCGCTTCTGCGCCAAAAGGCTGCCATTCACAGCGCCGCCGTCAAATACCATGGTAACACCCTGTTTTACGAGCTGCATATATTCAAACCGGGCGATGGCTTCCATCTCTTCTTCCAGCAAATCCTGTTCGATTACATCATATACCCGGGCCTGCATAGCGGTTTCCGGGATTTCTCCAAACCATTCCACAAGGGGGTGGTCATGCTCCAGCCCCTTTCCCGGTGTAGAAAGCCCGTGAAAATGGGCATTGACCATTCCGGGCAGACACAGCATTTGAGAAGCGTCCATTCCGTCTGTGAGCGTTCCGGCAGGCAGCAGCTTCAGCCGGCCATTTTCGGTGGTCAGGTCGCGGTTTTGCAGAGAACCGTCCGGCAAAAAACAAAGTGCATTTAATAATTTCATGGAAAAGATTCCTTTCAATAGATAAGATAACGGGAATAATCTCAGTATAAAATCAGCGGGTACGGCTGTCAAGAAAGGCGAAGGCCATGCGATTATTTGGCCTTTCTACTTTTCCCGGGGTTCAATCCGTGGTATACTGAATAACGATTTCAATGCCGGAAAGGAAACGATGTATTTTGAAAATCGGAAGCATGGAAATTCAGGGAAAAGCAGTGCTCGCGCCCATGGCGGGTGTGACCGACCGCCCCTTCCGCAGACTGTGCCGCCAATTTGGCGCGGCTTATTGCGTGACAGAGATGGTGAGTGCAAAAGCCCTGCAATTTAAAGATAAAAAAACGCCGCTGCTCATGCGGCTGGATGAAAACGAACACCCCGCAGCTATTCAGATTTTCGGTGACGAGCCGGAAGTCATGGCTCTTGCCGCCCAGAAAGCGATGGAATTTTCTCCCGACGCCATCGATATCAATATGGGGTGCCCGGCGCCTAAAATTGCCAACAACGGCAGCGGCAGTGCGCTGATGAAAAATCCCGACTTGTGCGGACGGATTGTAGAGGCAGTCAGCCGCGCGGTAGAGGTGCCGGTCACAGTGAAAATCCGCAAGGGCTGGGATGAAAACAGTGTGAATTGCGTCGAGGTGGCAAAAATCTGTGAAGCAGCCGGAGCCGCAGCAATCTGCGTGCATGGCCGCACCCGTACCCAGATGTACCAGCCGCCCGCTGACTGGGATGCTATCCGTCAGGTCAAGGAAGCTGTGAAAGTGCCGGTAATCGGAAACGGGGATGTGACCGACGCGCAGTCAGCCGCGCTGATGCTGGAGCAGACGGGCTGCGATTTGGTCATGGTAGGCCGCGGCGCATTGGGAAATCCGTGGATTTTCCGCCAAATCAATATGTATCTGACCGACAGCTGCCGAATTGTGCCGCCTCCGGGGTTTCACGAGCGGATGCTGGTAATGATGCGCCACATGAAAGAATTGTGTGAAGATAAAGGGGAACGTGTGGGCATGCAGGAAGCGCGGAAGCATGTGGGCTGGTATCTGCACGGGATGCGTGGGGCTGCGGAGTTCCGCCGCCGTGCCGGAGAGCTGCGCACTTTCCATGACCTTGAGATTTTGCTGCGGGATCTGTATGCCATACAGCAGGGGGAATCAAAATGACAGAGTACAGCCTGTTCGCCTGCCCGATTTGCGGCAGCGCACTGGAAATGGAAAAGGGCCGTCTGTTCTGCGCAAACGGCCACAGCTTTGACCGGGCAAGGCAGGGGTATACCCACTTGCTGCCCCCAAACCGGATGCATTCAAAAGAGCCGGGTGATACCCGTGAAATGGTGATTTCTCGCCGCGCATTTTTGGAGAGCGGCGCGTATGACTGCTTTGCAGACCGTCTGTGTGAGCTGGTGTGGGAGGCGCTGCGCGAAATCCCCGAGCCGTTTTTACTGGATGCCGGCTGTGGAGAGGGATACTATACCGGAAAAATGGAATCCTTTTTACGTGGAAAGGGTCTTGTCCCACGTGTAGCGGGGTTTGACATCTCCAAGTCTGCGGTGCGGGCGGCTGCGGGTAAGTATAAAACCTGCCAGTTTGCCGTGGCCAGCGCCTTTGCCGTGCCGGCGTCGGATGGATGCGCCGACTGCCTGACCAACGTATTTGCGCCGATTGTCCCCGAAGAATGTGCCCGTGTAGTCAAGTCCGGCGGTATGATGATTCTTGCCGTACCGGGGCCGCGGCATTTGTACGGCCTCAAAGAGATTCTGTATGATGCACCCTATGAAAACGAGTACCGCGAAACGGAATACCCGGGATTTGTATTTGTGCGCCGCGAAACTGTGTGCCAAACGCTTACACTGGACGACGCAGAACAGATTCAAAACCTCTTTGCCATGACGCCTTATTATTGGAAAACGCCGGAATCCGGCAGCCGCCGTCTGGCGGAAACCAACCATCTGGAAACCGAAATCCGGTTTGATTTTCTCTTATATCAGAGGAAGTGATTTTTGTGGAACCTTTTGACCGTGAACATCCACACCGCCCCTATTACCGCGAGCAGGAAGGCTCTGACACCATTATTGTCTTTATTCACGGCTTTTTCGGAAGCCCCAGCCAGTTTTGGGAGCTTTCGCAGATTGCCTGGGAAAAGGGATACAGCATCGCTTCACTGCTGCTGCCCGGGCACGGAGGCTCCGGGCGCGAATTTACCCGGACACCGGGCAGGCAATGGGTTCGTTTTGCCATGCAGCGAATTCGCCGCTATGCGCTGAAATACCGCCGGGTACTGCTGGTCGGCCATTCCATGGGCGGGCTGTTGTCGCTGCACGCCAGTTTGTTCCCGGAAAACCATGTGGCCGGGGTGTTTTTGCTCAATACCCCGCTTTCGATTCACTTCACGCCGCGCGGCACTGCCAATGGCCTGAAAGCGGTATTCGCTCCCCAAAAGTATCTGGATGTGGTTGCCAGAAGTTACCGTCAGGTGAATAGTGTGCAGCGCATGGCGCCGCCGCAGTATTTGCAGATGCTGCCCCGGGTGGCCGATCTGCAAAAGCTGATGCACCGTGTGCGCGAAGAGCTGCCCCAAGTGCGTGTGCCGGTGACCATTGTACAGTCGCGCCGGGATGAAACTGTACAGTGGCGCAGTGCCGTAGATCTCTCCGCAGGGATGAAAAACGCCCCCTGCCGGGTTGTGTGGCTGCAAAATTCCTGGCATTCCTATTATATTTCCGGGGAAAAGGAAGCAGTAGAGCGGGAATTTGGCTGGTTTTTGGAGCGTATATGTGAAGAAGTAAAAAAATAACCTTTCAATAGCATCCTTTTCAATAATAAAAATTTTGTTGAAGGCTGCGGTTGCCTCTTGCCGGAAAAAAGGGAATTTGTTACCATAATAGTAACATCCTCAGATTGAATGGAAGGAAGGCGACGCGCAGGATGGAAATCATCGATTTTCACGCGCATATTTATCCCAATAAGATTGCAGAAAAAGCTTCACACAGTGTTGGGGATTTTTATTCGATCCCCATGCAGAATGTGGGAAGCGTAGAAGCTCTTTTCCGCAGCGGCGATCCCGCCGGTGTAGACCGGTTTGTAGTGCAGTCAGTTGCAACAGAGTCGCGTCAGGTAGTCAGTATCAATAATTTTATTCACGAGACCTGTCTGGAGTATCCCTGCCGTCTGATTGGCTTTGGTACCATCCATCCGGGGCTTGAAAACCCGGAAGAAGAGATTGAGCGCTGCATCCAGATGGGGCTGCACGGCATCAAGATCCATCCGGATGTACAGCGGTTTCATATGGATGACCCGGAGATGTTTCCAATTTACGACGCGATTCAGGGGCGTTTGCCAATTTTAATTCACTGCGGTGATTACCGGTACGAGTATTCTCATCCCAAGCGCCTTGCGCATGTATTGGATGAATTCCCACAACTGGAAGTGATTGCTGCGCATTTTGGCGGATGGTCCCTGTGGGATCTGGCGATGGAGTATCTGCTGCAGCGCCGGTGCTGGCTGGATACTTCCAGCTCGTTTGAATTTCTGGGTAAAGTGCGTGCCCGTGAGCTGATACGGGCTTATGGCGCTGATCGGATTGTTTTTGGGGATGATTTTCCCATGTGGGATCACACAAGTGAGGTGGATACCCTGCTTTCTCTTGGCCTGACGCCGGAGGAAAACGAACTGATTTTCAACGGAAACGCGAAAAGGATCCTGCATCTTTCCTGACTGCCATATGCCGGGGGCACGGTATATGGTGAAAGGATACAGGAAAACCCCGCTGTTCGGGCCGCCCGTTTTTGACCCGACAGATTTTGAAAGGATAGGACTGGGAATGAAAAAGGTACTTTTTATCTGCACAGGAAATACCTGCCGGGGACCCATGGCACAAGGGATTTTTCAAAAATTGACAAAAAATTTTTCGCAAAAGGCAGAATGTGCCAGCGCTGGAATACTGGCTGTTAAAGGGCAAAAGGTCACACCGTGGACGCGGCAAGTATGTCAGGAGATCGGGGTAGATATTTCGCAGTATCGTGCGGAGTGTCTGACAGACGAAAAGATGGCAGAATGGGATTTGCTGGTAGTCATGACAGAAGATCAGCGTATGGTGATAGTTGGAGCAGGAATTCCAGAGAATAAGGTGGTGCTGTTAGGGGTAGAAGATCCTTATGGCGGGTCAATAGATAATTACCGCAAGTGCCGGGACCTGCTTGAGCAGCGATTGAGGGAGCGGGTCTTGCCGCTCTTAAACCAATAGAAAATTGGGAAAGGAGCTGGGGCTATGCAGATACTTCCCATGCAGGAGCGCCATCTGGATGACCTTGCACGGTTGGAACAGATATGCTTTTCTCAGCCATGGAGCAGGGCATCGCTTCTGGAAGAAATTGAAAATCCGACTGCGGTTTTTCTGGTAGCAGAAGAAGATGACCATATATTGGGCTATGCCGGGATGCATGTTGTATGTAGAGAAGGGTACATCGACAATATAGCGGTTTTTCCCGAAGCGCGCCGCAAGGGAGTGGCACGGCAGCTGATAAATTCCCTTATTGAACGGCTGCGGGAGCAGCAAGGGGTATTCCTGACATTGGAGGTACGTCCTTCTAATGCAGCCGCTGTTTCGCTGTACCGCTCTTTGGGGTTTCAAGAGGCCGGGCGGCGGCCCCGCTTCTATACTGCGCCCACAGAAGACGCTTTGTTGATGACTTTTACGCTTGGCAACCAATAGTTGCGCCCTTTCAACCGGAAGTTGGTAGCGATTTTCGGGGGTAAAATGTATACTCAGGGCAGAAAAATAACCGACTGACGGTTGAGAGGAGCGAAAATTTATGAATTTACTGATGGCAAAGCGTTTTGCACAGCTGAGAAAACAGGCTGGGCTTTCACAGGAAGAACTGGCGGAAAAATTGGGAATCAGCCGGCAGGCGGTTTCCAAATGGGAACGTGCGGAATCTTCTCCGGATACCGATAATCTGATTGCGCTGTCGCGCATTTATGGGATTTCACTGGATGAGCTGGTGCGTACTGATTCTGTTGATGCAGAAGCAGAAATCCCTGCTGAAGAGCCCAAGGAGGCGCACCCTTTTGAGGAACCCGCTCCGCAGGCACCGGAACCGCCCCATATGGAAGAGGAGCCTGCATGGCCTTTTGAAGCAAGCCGGGAAACATCCCGAAAAAAAGAAATCTGGGAACAAATGCATCGGAATTTTGACGCGGCGTTCCCAATTCTTATTGCTGTGATTTATGGTTTTCTGGGAGCCATATTTCAGATTTGGCATCCCGGATGGATATTGTTTTTGCTGATCCCCATTTATTATGCCGGGCTTTATGGTGGATATCCGATTTTGATGGTTTTTTGCTATTTGCTCGCCGGTTTTGGATTTGGCTGGTGGCATCCTGCATGGGTGCTGTTCCTGACCATTCCGCTGTTTTACCTTTTGTATCATCCTCGAAATAATCAGGAGGACGAAGAGGAGGACGAACCGGAGCAAGGGGAGAACGTTCCGGAGCAATCTGTGCAATAAAATTCCAATGATATTTGTTGTTGATAGAAAGGATTGTCCTTATGCGAATTTTAGGAATTGAAAGTTCCTGCGATGAGACAGCCGCTTCGGTGGTAGAGGATGGAAGAAAAGTCCTCTCGAATGTGGTGGCTTCGCAGGTAGAAGAGCATAAATTATACGGCGGTGTTGTGCCCGAAATCGCTTCCCGCCGTCACAGCGAAGCAATTTCGGGTGTTGTGCGCCATGCGCTGGAAGAAGCAGGCTGCACACTGGAAGAAATCGACGCAATTGCAGTGACATATGCCCCCGGATTGATTGGGGCACTGCTGGTAGGCGTGAACTTTGCCAAGGGCCTGGCCATGGCCAGCGGCAAGCCGCTGGTGCCGGTACATCATCTGCGCAGCCATATTGCCGCCAATTACCTCACCAACCCGCAGCTGGAGCCGCCGTTTTTGTGCCTGGTGGTCTCGGGCGGCCATACCCATCTGATTGAAGTGCAGGATTATACCCAGCTTCATATTCTGGGCCGCACCCGTGATGATGCTGCGGGAGAAGCATTTGACAAGGCAGCCCGCGCCATGGGGATGCCCTATCCCGGGGGAATCCATCTGGATAAGCTGGCCGAAACCGGGAATCCAGATGCATTTTCTTTTCCGCGCCCCAGTGTAAACGGTGCGCCGCTCGATTTCAGTTTTTCCGGGTTAAAAACAGCAGTCATCAACCAGCTGCATAATGCCGCCCAAAAAGGGCAGGAAATCTGTATTCCCGATATGGCCGCTTCTTTCCGCAAAGCGGTGGTAGAGTGCCTGGTGCACAACACCGTAGAGGCAGCCCGCCAGACCGGTGCAAAGCGTCTGGTAATTGCCGGCGGTGTTTCGGCAAACCGCCTGCTGCGTGCAAGGCTGGAAGAAGAATGCCGGAAAAACGGATGGGAGTTCTTCCGTCCGGAGTTGTGCTATTGCGGCGATAATGGCGCAATGGTGGCGGCTCAGGGCTATTATGAGTTTTTGCAGGGGAATCTTGCCGGAATGGAATTGAATGCCTGTGCCAATATGTCGGTAGACACACTGAAATAAAAACAGACGCAAAACAGCCCGCAGAGGGGAATCCCCTGCGGGCTTTATACGTTTTTATTTTAGTGCATCTTCGATGGCCTTGATAAGGATTTTTAATGTCTTAATGCGGGCATACTTTTTATCCTGGCTTTCGATAATGTGCCAGGGGGCAAACTCGGTAGAAGTCTTTTGCAGCATATCGTTTACAGCGACTTCGTATTGTGGCCACTTTTCACGGTTGCGCCAATCCTCTTCGGTAATTTTCCACTGTTTTTCAGGCGTGTTCTGGCGGTCGGTGAAGCGGCGCAGCTGCTCATCCTGATCAATATGAATCCAGAATTTAACGACGACGGCGCCCCAGTCGGTCAGTTCCCGCTCGAATTCGTTCATTTCCTGATAGGCACGCTTCCAGTCTTCTTCTGTGCAGAATCCTTCAATACGCTCTACCATGACACGGCCATACCAGGTACGGTCAAAAATGGCGATATGCCCGGTCTTGGGGATTTTGGTCCAGAACCGCCACAGATAGTGCCGGTTCAGTTCGGGCTTTGTGGGAGCAGCAATCGGGATGACTTCATAGCCGCGTGGGTCCAGGGCTGCGGAGATACGCTTGATATTGCCGCCTTTACCGGCAGCATCCCAGCCCTCATAGGCTACGATGACCGGAAGCTTGCGGCGGTACAGCTTATAGTGCAGGGCTTTTAACTTTTTTTGCAGCTTTGCAAGCTCACGCTTGTATTTTTCATCCGTAATGGTTTTGTCTTCCAGCGTGATTTCAGAAAGAAGGGGCGTGTGTACCAGGTTGAACGGCTTGGGTGCGGGGATTCCCTTTGCAGCGCTGATGGAAATCCCCTGTTTTTTCATTTCAATTGCATCCTGCACAGAATCCAGAACCGTACGGTAAATACTCAGCAGGGCAGCCTGGCTGTCGTTGCTGCAAACCACATGCCAGGGGGCGTTGGGCGTATTGGTATATTCCAGCATTTCGTCCAGTGTACGGTAATACAGGTTATAGTGCTTGTTGCGCCAGCGGTCGCGCTCATTGACACGCCAGGCGGTGTTTTTATCCTCTTCCAGCTTGTCAAAACGGGCTTTCTGCTCCTTCTGGCTGATATGCAGGAAGAACTTCAGGATGAGATAACCGTTATCGGTCAGCTGACGCTCAAAGGTGTTGATGCTGTTCATCCGGTGCAGGTTTTCTGCATCCGACAGGTCTTCTTCTACGCGTGCCACAGAAACATCCTGGTACCAGCTGCGGTCCAGAATAGACATCAGCCCCTGCTCGGGGAGATTTTTCCAATGTCGCCACATGGGCGGATGACGGCGCTCTTCTTCTGTGGGGTTGGTAGTCGAATACACTTTGAATCCGCGGGGGTCAAAGTTCAAAATCAGTTCGGAAATAATGCTGCCTTTACCGGCAGCGCCCCAGCCTTCAAACAGGATGATGACGGGGATTTTTGCTTCCTTAATGCGTTGGGGAAGAGTTTCCAACTCTTTTTCCAGCTTTTTGGACTGCTTTTTGAACTCTTCCTTGCTTATGGTGCTCTTCATATTGACAGAATCCAGCATGGGAAATCCTCCGTTTTCTCTATTAGTTCCTGATATGTACAGAAACCAGTTTGTTATTTTACAGTATACATCATTTTATAAAATTTTTAAAGATTTATTTTTATTTTTATGAAGAGGTGACGGATTTGCAATGCTATGATAGTGGAATTTTAACACAGGAAGTGACAAAAAAAGAAGTGCTGAAAAAGATGCCAGCGCTGCTGCTGCAATGGTATGACAATACCCGGCGCATACTTCCCTGGCGTGAAGACCCGCAGCCCTATGCAGTTTGGCTGTCAGAAATTATGTTACAGCAAACACGGGTGGAAACAGTAAAGCCTTATTTTGCACGGTTTTTAGAGGTGCTTCCCACGATAGAAGCCCTGGCAAATGCCCCCGAAGAACTGCTTCTCAAGCTTTGGGAGGGATTGGGCTATTATAGCCGGGTGCGGAATCTGCAAAAAGCTGCCCGTGTGGTAATGGAAGAATATGGCGGAAAGCTGCCCGGAAACCCTGCGCTGCTCGAAAAGCTTCCCGGAATCGGCAGCTATACAGCCGGTGCGATTGCCTCCATTGCTTTTGGCGTACCGGTGCCCGCAGTGGATGGGAACGTGCTTCGGGTAATTTCCCGGGTAACTGCCAGCCGGGAAGATATTACCGCGCCGCAATGTAAAAAGGGGATGGAAAAACAGATTCGGGAAATACTCCCCAAAAACCGGGCCGGGGATTTTAACCAGTCGCTGATGGAGCTTGGCGCAATGGTATGCCTGGGGAATGGAGAGCCGAAATGCCTGTGCTGTCCGCTGCAATCAATCTGTGAGGGTTTTGCACAGGGGATTGCCGGTGAACTTCCGGTAAAAGCCCCGAAAAAGCCCCGGCGAATCGAGGAAAAAACGGTTCTGCTTCTGCATTGCAGCGACACATTTGCACTGCGCCAGCGTCCCAAAAAAGGGCTGCTGGCAGGGTTGTGGGAACTGCCCTCTCTGGAAGGTTTTTGTGGACGGGAGGAAGTCGAAAAATGGCTTGAGCAGCAGGGGGCAGAAGTTCTCTCCTTACGGCCGCTGGCGGGGTCCAAACACATTTTTACGCATGTGGAATGGCACATGCAGGGATTCTTCGCAGAGCTGGCCGAGCCGCTTCCTGAATTTTTCTGGGCTGACCGCCGCGCGCTGGAACAGCAGTGTACCCTTCCTTCTGCGTTCAAGGCCTATTTTAACGAATTGGGGCTGAAAAAATAATTTTTATTTTTTTCAATCCACCGTTATCCGGTTTTTATAACTCTGCCCGTGCAGGCGGGTTTTGGCTGTACGTTTTGGTGTTTTTGTGGTATGATAAAGAATACCAATGAATCCTGATGCTCCGTTCAGCGGGGCGTATCAATAAAGAAAGGCAGTGAATACCTATGGACAGCAGACTGGAACGCTTCTATCAGAGCCTGGAAGGAAAAACCGTGGCTTTCTGCGGTATCGGCCGAAGCCATGAGGAAATGATTCGTATATTCTGCGAAAAGGGAGCCCACGTGACCGTTCGTGATAAGCGCAGCCGTGAAGCGCTGGGAGAGACCGCTGAAAAGCTGGAAGGCTGGGGCGCCCAGCTGATTTTGGGCGAGGATTACCTCAGCAACCTGCATGAGGATATGATTCTGCGCACACCGGGCATGAAATTCACCCTGCCCGAGCTGGAAGCTGCCCGTGAAGAGGGCTGTGCTGTTACCAGCGAAATGGAACTCTTTTTTGAGCTTTGCCCGTGTAAAACTTATGGTGTGACCGGCAGTGACGGTAAAACCACAACGACAACTGTGATTGCAGAACTGCTGCAGGCTGCCGGAAAGACCGTCCATCTGGGCGGCAATATTGGAAAGCCGCTGTTCCCCCGGCTGGAAACCATCAAGCCCGATGATGTGGCAGTGGCAGAGCTTTCCAGTTTCCAGCTGATTTCCATGCGCCGCAGCCCGGATGTGGCCGTGGTCACCAATATTTCCCCCAATCATCTTGATATGCATAAGGATATGGATGAGTATGTCTGGGCAAAAATGAATATATTCCTGCATCAGAATGCTTTTGGCAAAGCAGTGTTTAATGAAGATAATGAAATCACCCTTTCTTTTGTACCGGAGGCCCGTGGGCAGGCGCTCACGTTCAGCCGTCAGGTAAAAGTTCCGCACGGCGCGTGGGTGGATGATGAGGGATTTATCCGCATGAATGAAACGCGCGTGATGCGTACCGAAGATATCAAAATTCCCGGCCTGCATAATTTGGAAAACTACCTGGCTGCCATTACGGCTGTCTGGGGCGATGTGCCAGTTGAGGTAATCCGCAAGGTGGCTTCCAGCTTTTCGGGCGTGGCGCACCGCGCAGAGCTGGTACGCACACTGAATGGTGTTGCCTATTATAACGACTCCATTGCTTCCAGCCCTACCCGCACCGTAAAGGGTATGCTGTCGCTGTTCCCGCAGAAGATTATCCTGATTGCCGGCGGCTATGATAAGCATATCCCGTATGACTCGATGGGGCCTGAAGTGGTGCGCAAGGTAAAAATATTGATTTTGATGGGTGCAACAGCCGACAAAATCGAAGAGGCTGTGCGCAATGCGCCCGAATATCGGAATGGAAGCCCTGCAATTGTACGTGCCGGTTCCATGAAAGAGGCGGTCGCTCTGGCAGAAGAACTCTCTTCCGCAGGCGATATCGTGGCACTTTCACCCGCAAGTGCAAGTTTTGATATGTATACTGATTTTGAAGCCAGAGGCAATGACTTTAAGCGTCTGGTAATGGCTTTGCCGGGCTGATCGGGCCCTGCACAACTGCCCCTAAAGGGGCTGTAAGAAAAGGAGGAATCCCATGAAACTGCTGGTTCTGGACGGAAACAGCATCGTCAACCGCGCTTTTTACGGAGTCAAGCTCCTTTCTACAAAAGACGGTCTGTTCACCAACGGCATTTACGGTTTTATGACCATGCTGCAAAAACTCAAGGACGAATCTCAGCCCAATGCCGTGGCGATTGCCTTTGACCTGAAAGCTCCCACCTTCCGGCACAAGATGTACGCCGGATACAAGGCACAGCGCAAAGGTATGCCCCCGGAACTGGCACAGCAGATGCCAACATTGAAAGAGCTGCTGACGGATTTGGGCTATCCGCTCATCGAGTGCGAGGGCTTTGAGGCTGACGATATTCTCGGTACGCTGGCAAAAGCCTGTGAAGATACCGGCAATGAGTGTCTGATTGCTACCGGTGACCGCGACAGCCTGCAGCTGGTGGCTCCGCATGTCAGCGTGCGCCTTGCTGCTACCAAATTCGGGCAGCCGCAGGTAACGCTGTATGACGAAGCCCGGGTAAAAGAGGAATACGGTGTAACACCGCCTCAAATGATTGACATCAAGGCCATTCAGGGCGATTCCTCCGATAATATTCCCGGTGTGGCCGGCATTGGCCCAAAAGGCGCAGGAGAGCTGATACAGAAGTACGGCAGCCTTTCATATATTTACGACCATCTGGACGAACTGGATATCAAGCCCGGTATGCGCAAAAAGCTGGAATCCGGAAAAGAATCCGCTTTTTTGAGCTATGAACTGGGAACCATCCGCCGGGACGCACCGATTGATACCAACCCCGAACATTATCTGCCCAGGCCCGGCGACCATACCGCCGCTGCACGGCTAATGGCCAAACTGGAGCTGTTTTCTCTGTTGAAGAAACTGGAACTGGAAGAAGAGTCGCTTGCCGGTGCAGTGGAAGAAGAAACAGCCGAGCTGCCTTTGCCGGAGGTGCGCGAATATGAAGACGGCGCTGCGCTGCTTCCCTTGTTGGAAGAACAGAAGCGGGCGGACTTTGTGCCGTTGTACAACGAAGACGGTTCTATACAATTTGTATTATTAAACTATAAAAATACCATTTATAAAATCCATGCAGACGCGGCATTTTTGCGGGCGTTGTGTAAAAACCCGTTGATTCGCAAGAATTTGCACGACAGCAAGCCATTTTTTGCGGCGCTGGAAAAGCTGCCGTCTACCGCTGTCGATATGGGCATCCCGTGGGAGGGCGGCGGCATGGATACCATGCTGGCGGCATATTTGCTGAACCCTTCTGCCAGCGGATACGGCATTTTACGGCTGGCACAGGAATATCAGCTACCCGTTCCCGCACTGGAAGACGAAAAATGCCGCGAGGCAGCAGTGCTGCCCGCGCTGTGCGACCGTTTGACCCGTGCCATTGATGAAAACGATCAGCGCTCTCTGCTGGAAACCATGGAAATGCCCCTTGCCCGGGTGCTGGCAAAAATGGAGGCGGAAGGCTTTGGCGTAGACGCAGAAGGAATTCGTGCGTTTGGCATTACCCTGCAAATGGAAATCAATGAGGTGCAGGCGCAAATCATTGAAGAAGTGGGGTATGAGTTCAATATCAATTCCCCCAAACAGCTGGGAGAAGCGCTGTTTGTCAAGCTGGGGCTTCCCCACGGCAAGAAAACCAAAACCGGATATTCCACCAATGTGGATGTGCTGGAAAAGCTGCGGTATGAGCATCCGGTGGTAGACCGTGTGCTGCGGTACCGCACTCTGACCAAACTGAAATCCACCTACTGCGACGGCCTGCTGAAAGTCATCGGGCAGGATGGGCGTATCCATTCCAGCTTTAACCAGACCGAGACCCGCACCGGACGCATCAGCTCTACCGAGCCCAACCTGCAAAATATCCCTGTGCGGACGGAACTGGGAAGAGAACTGCGCCGTTTCTTTATGGCCCGTCCCGGCTGGGTGCTGGTGGATGCTGACTATTCCCAGATTGAACTGCGGGTGTTGGCGCATGTGGCAAATGATAAAGACATGATAGATGCGTTTTTAAACGGTGAAGATATCCACCGTGCGACCGCGGCGCAGGTATTCCACATGCCGCCCGAAATGGTCACCCCTCTGATGCGTTCGCGCGCAAAGGCGGTTAACTTCGGTATCGTGTATGGTATCGGTGCATTTTCACTGTCACAGGATATCGGCGTCAGCCGCAAAGAAGCTTCTGATTATATCAACGCCTATCTGGAACATTATTCGGGTGTTCGGGATTATATGGAAAAAGTGGTGGCCGAAGCCAAAGACAGGGGATACTCTGAAACTATTTTTGGCCGGCGGCGCTATCTGCCCGAACTCAGCTCCAGCAACTTCAATATGCGCGCGTTTGGAGAGCGGGTAGCCCGGAATATGCCCATTCAGGGGGCGGCGGCAGATATCATTAAAATCGCCATGATTCGGGTGGAAAACCGGCTGGAGAAGGAAAAGCTTCAGGCAAGGCTGATTTTGCAGGTGCACGACGAATTGATTGTAGAGGCTCCTGAAGAAGAGGCCCAGCAGGTAGCCGCGCTGCTCAAAGAGGAAATGGAGAGCGCTGTGCAGCTTTCGGTGCCCATGGTGGCCGACGCCAATATCGGCAAGACCTGGTATGATGCAAAGGGATAATGCCGGTAGTGTCCGCAGAATGTACGGATTCCAAAGGGGATTATCCCCTTTGGCGAGGGTTCGGGGCGAGGAGCCCCGATATTGCGAAGCGTAAGCGAGCCTGTGAAAAATTAAAATTTATATCTCTCCCCAAGAGTTGCCGAAGGCGACGCGAGGGCTGACGAGGAATATGCTTGGATTATAGTGTATTCCCAAAATTTGCAGACGCGCAATGCACGCCCCTACAGATACAGCCATAAATCAATTTTTACAGCAACCATAAAGGAGGAATTCATATGCCAACTGTTACACTGGGACGAACCGGAATTATCACCGACAAAAACGGCTTTGGCGCGCTGCCGGTACAGCGCGTTTCCAAAGAGGACGCCGCGTATCTGCTGCGGAAAGCCTATGAGGGAGGGATTACCTTTTTCGACACGGCCCGCAGCTATACCGACAGTGAAGAAAAACTGGGCATTGCCTTTGCGGGGATGCGGGAAAAAATCTTTATTGCCACCAAGACCCCTTCCACCACGGTGGAGGGATTCTGGAAGGACTTGGAGACGAGCCTGCGCCTTTTGAAAACCGACTATATTGACATTTATCAATTCCATAACCCTGCTTTCTGCCCCAAGCCCGGCGACGGTACCGGATTGTATGAAGCCATGCAGGAGGCAAAAGCACAGGGAAAAATCCGCTTTATCGGTTTGACCAACCACCGTCTGCCGGTGGCACGCGAAGCAGTGGAGTCCGGATTGTATGACACGCTGCAATTCCCCTTCAGCTATCTGGCCAGCGAAAAGGATGAAGAGCTGGTACACCTGTGCAAGGAGAAAAATGTGGGATTTATCTGCATGAAGCCTCTTTCCGGCGGCCTGATTACCCGTTCTGATGCCGCCTATGCGTATCTCGCACAGTTTGACAATGTACTTCCCATCTGGGGTGTACAGCGGGAAAAAGAGCTGGACGAATTCCTTTCCTACATACACAACCCGCCCGCTATGACCGATGGGCTGAAAGCGATTATTGACCACGACCGCAAGGAGCTTACCGGCGATTTCTGCCGTGGCTGCGGATATTGCCTGCCATGTCCCGCAAAGATTGACATTCCCACTGCGGCAAGAATGTCGCTGCTGTTGCGGCGTTCCCCCACAGCCGGACATTTAAGCGAAAAAACACAGGAAATGATGTCCCATATTGATGACTGCATCCACTGCAACCACTGTGTCAATCACTGCCCGTATGGGTTGAATACTCCGGAGCTGCTGCGCCGGAACTATGAGGATTACAAGACCTTTTTAAAATAATTTTCTGGAATAGAAAAGAACATATGAAAAACAGGAGATGACCCAATTGAATCAGTTACAGGAAATGTTGTTCCGGCTCTGCCGCGCACAGGGTGCGGCTGGCCGCGAAGACAGCGCCGCAGAAACGGCAAAAGAAATCCTTTCCTTTCTGCCGGATGTGCAGGTAGATACCATGGGCAGTGTGATAGCCCATTTTGGAAACCCGGATGCACAGAAACATGTGCTGCTGGATGCCCATATTGACCAGATCGGTATGCTGGTCACCCGGATTGATGAAAATGGCTTTGTCAAAGTTGCCCGTGACGGCGGTATGGATCGCCGGGTTTTGCCGGGCAGCCGTGTAGTGGTGTACGGCAAAGAAACATTGAACGGCATCGTTTGCTGCATGCCGCCGCACCTCACCGACGGCGGAGAGGACAAGGTGCCGGATATCACTGATATGGCAGTAGATGTGGGGCTTTCCAAAGAAGAAGCAGACGAGCTGATTCAGCCCGGCGATGTCGTATTGCTGCCGGGTGAGCCGCGCCGCCTTCTGGGAAGCCGTGTGACCGGCGCTGCGCTGGATGACCGTGCCGGGTGTGCTGCCTTGATTCGCTGTGCACAGCTTTTGCAGGGCGAAGAGATTTCCTGTAAAGTGACGCTGCTGCTGAGTACCCGCGAGGAAGTGGGTGCTCAGGGCGCAGAAACCGCCGCATTCCGTGAAGAGCCCGATATGGCTATTGCGGTAGACGTGAGCTTTGCCGAGCAGCCCGGTGTTCCGGCGCATAAGTGCGGCAAGCTTTCGGGCGGCCCCATGATCGGTATCTCGCCGATTCTCGACAAAGAGATGACCGCTTCCCTGAAACGGTTGGCCGAACAGAATGAAATTCCCTTCCAGCTGGAAGTTATGGGCGGCGTGACCGGTACGAACGCAGATGAAATCAATGTCAGCCGTGCAGGCGTCCCGTGCGGACTGCTGTCCATTCCCCAGCGGAATATGCACACTCCGGCAGAAATCTGCGATCTGGAGGACATTGAAAATGTGGCGCGCCTGCTGGCGGCATTTATCAGGGAGGTTGGAGCATAATGGCAGATTTGCAGTTGTTGGAGCGCCTGTGCACTGCACAGGGTATTTCCGGAGACGAGGGCGAGGTGCGGGAGATCATTCTGGAAGAGATTCGCCCCTTCGCCGATCGTATTACCATTACGCCGCTGGGCAATATTATTGCTGAAAAGAAGGGCGCACAGCGCGCCAAAACCCGTGTGCTGCTGGATGCCCACATGGACGAGGTAGGGCTGCTGGTGACCGGTATCAATAAGGACGGCCTGCTGCGCTTTACCACGGTTGGCGGCATTGACCGGCGCATCCTGCCCGGAAAATCCGTGCTGGTGGCGGGAAAGATTCCCGGCGTTATCGGCGCCAAGCCGATTCATCTGCTGGAAAGCGACGAGAGAGAAAAAGCCCCTGCGCTGGATACCCTGACCATCGATATCGGTGCAGATTCACAGGAAGAGGCCGAGAAGGCCGTCTCTCTGGGGGACAGCGTGACCTTTGTTTCCCTGTTCGATACGGCACATGGCAAAATCAAGAGCCGCGCAATTGATGACCGTGCAGGCTGTGCGATTCTGATTGACCTGATGAAGAAAGAACTTCCTTATGATTGCATTTTTTCGTTCTGTGTACAGGAAGAAGTGGGCCTGCGCGGCGGAAAAACCGCAGCTTTTGCCGCAGCACCTGAAGCAGCGGTAGTGGTGGAATCCACCACGGCTGCTGATATCGCGGGCGTGGATGAGGGAAAACAGGTGTGCCATGTAGGCAAAGGCCCGGTTCTCTCCTTCATGGATCGTTCGACCATTTATGACCGCGCATATTTCCGGCTGGCACAGAAACTGGCTGCCGAGCAGGAAATCCCCTGTCAGGTGAAGCAGGCAGTTGCTGGCGGCAACGATGCCGGCGCCATTCATACTTCCCGCGGCGGTGTGCGCACAGCGGCAGTTTCCATGGCCTGCCGGTATCTGCATGCACCGGTGGGGATGATTTCTCAGGAAGATTTTCATAACACAGAAAAACTGGTGGAAGCGCTGGCTATGGCAATTGCCGGAGGGGAGACGGAGTGATCTCCCTTGTGACCGACAGCGGGGCTTTGCCCCAGCCGCGTGACCCCTTTACACTGCGCATTGTCTCTGCGGTGCAGGCATATGGGATAAACGTTCCCTTTCTGGATGTATGGCAGGGGAACGGGTGTCTGTTTTCCCGCATGGATGGTGTGCTGACCATTGCCGGTATTCCGCAGGAAACAGAAGAGACCGCGCTGTTTATTGCTTCCTGTGGTGTGGATGAGGTTTTATGTGCAGAAGAGGCCGCACAGGTGCTGGGATTGAGTCCAATAGAAGCTGGGCCCATTCTGCACCGCAGACAGCCGGGCGAGCCGGTACCGGTTCCGGCGGATTTTCCTTCGCCACGCGCGTTGTATCAGGTGCTCTCCGACTGTGAAGGGGAACATTTTCCGGTGCCGGAGTTTGAACCGTTTTATCTGGATACATCCCACCGGCTGCGCCATGGGACAGCGGCAGCAGTTTTGGCGGAAGAGGATGGCAAACCGGCAGCCTGTGCGCTGGCACTGGCAGTAACCGATACGGCGGCTTTGCTGACCGCAGCAGCAGTTTGTCCGCCGTTTCGCCATCGGGGGCTGGGAAGCCAAATGATAGAGCGGCTGGCTGGGCAGCTTCCGGGACGGGAGATTTTTCTGTTCCGAAGCGAACGGGAGAACCGCGCATTTTATGAACAGCTGGGCTTTGTCTGCTGTGGCCGCTGGGCGCAGTGTCAAAGCCAAGAAAGGATTTCGGAAGGGAGAAGAGGGCAAGATGAAATGCTATAAACAGATGCAGCCATCTACCGGAGAATTGGCGGCAGCATTGGGCAGCTTTGATGGACTGCACCTTGGTCACCGGCAGGTGATTGGCAATACGCTTTCTTCTCATGGATTGCTTCCAGCAGTAGTGACATTCCAGCAGAACCCATCGGCTTCTCTGAAAGAAAAACCCGTTCCCCTGCTCACTACCAATGAACAAAAGCTGGATTTACTGGAAGAAATAGGGGTGGACACTGTCTATCTGCTGTCGTTTGACCAGATTCGTGATATGGAACCCGAGGACTTTGTGGATGCCCTGTACCAGGTATGCCGGGTTCGGAAGCTCTGCTGTGGGTTTAACTTCCGATTTGGAAAAAATGGCAGGGGTGACGCCGAATTGTTGAAGACACTGTGCCGGGAAAAGGGAATTGAGCTTTGTGTCGTGCCGCCGGTTGCAATTGGCGGCGAGCCGGTTAGTTCCACGCGGATTCGCGCCTGTCTGGAACAGGGAGACGTGCAGCAGGCCGGGCAGCTGCTGGGAAGGCCTTTCGGCTATGATTTTGAGGTAACCCATGGCCGCCAGCTCGGGCGCACCTGGGGAACTCCTACCATCAATCAGCCGTTTCCGGCGGGATATGTTCTGCCCCGCTTTGGCGTATACGCATCGCTGGTAGAAGTGGATAGTAAAAAATATTACGGCGTGACCAATATTGGGGTGAAACCCACCGTGGGTTCTGACTGTGCCTTGTCAGAAACTTGGATTCCTGAATTTTCCGGTGACCTGTACGGAAAAAAAGTTCCGGTGGAACTATTGGACTTTATTCGCCCGGAAAAGAAATTCGACAGCCTGGATGAGCTGAAAAACGAGATTTTGGAAAACGGCGTGCTGGCCCGGAAAATTGCAGAGCGGGAATGGAAAGAGCCTTTCTGGAAAAGATAAAAAAGATTCCCCAGGAAAAAATCCCGGCAAATGGCGGAAAATGATTTACAAAGCAGTTTCCCCGTGCTATAATACTACAGTTGCAACCCCTTTCCCGGATAAAGGGTAAAGCCCCGTACGGGGAGTTCACCAGCCTTTTTCTGTGAATGAGGGAATCTATAGCGGCATGGCCGCAGAAAAGGTGGAATTACAATGTTGAAAGAAGAAAAGACCGCAATTATTAAGGAATACGCTATGCACGAGGGCGACACTGGCTCCCCCGAGGTGCAGATCGCTGTTCTGACCAAGCGCATCAATGACCTAACCGATCACCTGCGTACCCACAAGAAGGATCACCACTCCCGTCGTGGCCTGCTGAAGATGGTTGGCCAGCGCCGTAACCTGCTCAACTACCTGATGAAGGTTGACATCGAGCGTTATCGTGCAATCATTGCCAAGCTGGGTATCCGTAAGTAATTTGCGGAAGCATTTTTCACAGAAAGCTGAAAAGGGCAGGCGGCCATATAGCCGCCTGCCTTTAGGCTATCTGGAACCCCTGTGAGAAGTATTGAAATTGTTTCTGGAAGAAGGACAGCTGTGTTTAGCAGTGAAACGAGGGCGCAGAGGCTGCGCGTTGGTTTTATTGCTAAATCGGTTCTGCCTTCTCCGAAAAAAAGAAATGGAGGAAAGCTGAATGTTCGAGAAATTCCGCGTATTTGAAACCGAATTTGCCGGCCGTCCGCTGGTCGTGGAAACCGGAAAAATGGCACAGCTGGCCAACGGCGAGTGCCTGGTTCGTTATGGCGAAACCGTGGTGCATGTAGCGGTAACCGCTGCCGCCAAGCCCCGTGAAGGTGTGGATTTCTTCCCCCTGTCTGTAGACTATGAAGAGAAGCTGTATTCCGTGGGCAAGATTCCCGGCTCTTTCCTGAAAAGAGAAGGCCGTCCCACCGACAAGGCGATTCTGGTTTGCCGCGTGATTGACCGTCCCATCCGTCCCCTGTTCCCCAAGGATATGCGCAATGACGTTTCTATTGTCTGCACCGTTATGTCTGTGGATCAGGACTGCTCTCCCGAGATTGCCGCAATGGTAGGTACCTCCATTGCTCTGTCCATCTCTGATGTGCCGTGGAACGGCCCGATTTCCGCTGTCAGCGTGGGTATGATTGACGGCGAGCTCGTTATCAACCCCGACGCCGAGCAGCGCAAGGTTTCCCAGATGGCTGTGACCGTTGCTTCTACCGATTCCCGTATCGCCATGATCGAAGCAGGCGCCAACGAGATCTCCGACGAAGATATGTACAACGGCATCATTGCAGGCCATAAGGCTAACCAGCATATCATCGAATTCATTAAGGGCATCCAGGCCGAAATCGGCAAGCCCAAGTTTGAATATCCCAGCAACCTGCCGCCGGAGGAAATGATCGAGGCTATCAAGGAATTCGCTATGGAGGACGTGAAGTTCGCCATGGACACCGATGACAAGACCGTCCGCGACGAGCGTTTGAAGCCCATCTACGAGAAAGTGCACGAGCACTTTGACCCCATTTACCCCGAGCAGGAAGCTCTCATTGACGACTGCATGTACCGCACCCAGAAATATATCGTGCGCCGCTGGCTGCTGGACGAGCAGAAGCGCGTAGACGGCCGCGGCATGGACGAAATCCGCCCGCTGGCTGCCGAAGTGGGACTGCTGCCCCGCGTGCACGGCTCCGGTATGTTTACCCGCGGCCAGACCCAGGTGCTCACCGTTGCGACCCTGGGCCCGGTCAGCGATTGCCAGCTGCTGGACGGCATCGACGATGAAGAGTCCAAGCGCTATATCCACCATTACAACTTCCCCTCCTACTCCGTAGGCGAGACCAAGCCCAGCCGCGGCCCCGGCCGTCGTGAAATCGGTCACGGCGCTCTGGCAGAGCGTGCCCTGGTGCCAGTTATCCCGCCGGTAGAGGAATTCCCCTATACCCTGCGCCTGGTGTCCGAGGTTCTGTCCTCCAACGGCTCTACTTCTCAGGGCTCCGTTTGCGGCAGCACCCTGGCGCTGATGGATGCCGGCGTGCCGATTAAGGCTCCCGTAGCCGGTATTTCCTGCGGCCTGATTACCGAGGGCGAGCGCTGGATGACCATGGTGGACATTCAGGGCGTGGAAGACTTCTTCGGCGACATGGACTTCAAGGTTGCCGGTACCCATAAGGGCATTACCGCCATTCAGATGGATCTGAAGATCAACGGCCTGACTCCCGCTATGGTGAAGGAAGCCCTGCTGAAGACCCACAAGGCCCGCGATTATATCATCGATGAGATCATGCTCAAGGCCATTCCCGAGCCCCGTCCGGAACTCTCCAAGTATGCGCCCAAGATGCTCTCCACCGTGATTCCCGTGGACAAGATCCGCGAGGTCATTGGTTCCGGCGGAAAGGTCATCCAGAAGATCTGCGCTGAGTGCGAGGTCAAGGTGGACGTGGAAGAAGACGGACACGTGTTCGTTTCCGGTATCGATCAGGAGAAGTGCGAACGCGCTATGACCATTATCGATACTATTGTCAATGACCCTGAGCCGGGCACCTATTACACCGGCAAGGTTACCCGTATTATGGACTTCGGCGCCTTTGTGGAAATCGCTCCCGGCAAGGAAGGCCTGGTGCACATTTCCCGTCTGGACGTGAAGCGCACCGAGAAAGTCACCGACGTGGTAGATGTAGGCGATGTGGTCAAGGTCAAGGTTTTGGAAATCGACGACAAGGGTCGCCTGAACCTGTCCCGCCGTGACGCTCTCATTGATTTGGACGGCATGGTGCCGGAGAACACCATTTCTGATGCTCCCCGCCGCCGTGATGACCGCCGTGACGGACACCGCCGCCATGACGACCGTCCCCGTGCAAGCAACGGCTTTATTGCCAACACCAATAAGCCCCGCCATAACGGCTGATAATTAATAAAGAATAAAGTCCCTGCTTTGATTTGAGCAGGGACCTTATTTTTTACGTGGCAAAATTCCTGGCAGCTGCAAAATTTTTGTTTCTCTCTTCTGAACTTCGGTAAAATATGATATACTGAAATAGTAACTTGGAAAAACAAATGGGCAAAGGGGGCAGCAAATGAATCAATATCTGTTATTGGCAGGGGTAGTGATTGCCGCCTGTGTTCTGCTTCACCGGTTTGCCGAGAAGCTGCCGGTTCCCTCTTTGCTGATCTTTATTGCACTGGGGATGTTTTTTGGGGAAAACGGGCCTTTGGGAATTGTTTTCAACGAATACGCTGTTTCAGAAAATATCTGTTCTGCCTGTTTGATAGTGGTGATGTTTTACGGTGGTTTTGGTACCAATATCCATGTTGCAAGGCCGGTGGCGGGCAGAGCCTTTTTTCTGGCCAGCTTGGGCGTACTTTTCACTGCCGCTTTGGTGGGCATTTTTTCTCACTATGCATTAGGGCTGGCTTGGATGGAGAGCTTTCTTATCGGAGCAGTGCTTTCCTCCACCGATGCCGCGTCGGTGTTCAATATCCTGCGTTCCCAGAAGATGGCTCTGAAAAACCATACCGACTCGCTGCTGGAACTGGAGTCCGGCTCCAACGACCCCATGTCCTACTTGCTGACGGTAGTCATGGTTTCGCTGGTCACCGGACAGCAGGTTTCGGTGCCGGTGCTGTTTTTGCAGCAGATGAGTTTCGGCGTGCTGGGAGGCCTGCTGATCGGATGGATATCGGTGCTGCTGTTGAACCGGTTTGACTTTTCCATGGAGCAGGGGAAGACTATTTTTGTATTTTCCGCCGCGATTATTGCCTATGCGCTGCCCAATGCGGTGGGCGGAAACGGGTATTTGAGCGTCTATCTGTGCGGGATTCTGATGGGAAACCGGTATTTTCCGGGAAAACGGGAGCTGGTGCACTTTTTCGACGCCGTGACCGGGATTTCCCAGATGATGATTTTCTTTTTGCTGGGATTGCTGGTAACCCCAGTGGAGCTTCCGCAGGTACTGCTGCCTGCCATATTGATTATGGTGTTTATGACCGTCATCGGGCGGCCGCTGGCCGTATCGGCGATATTGCTGCCGCTGCGCTCTTCCCTACGGCAGATCGGGATTGTTTCCTGGGCCGGGCTGCGGGGTGTGGCCTCTATTGTGTTCGCCATTTATGTCATCCTTCATCAGGTCAACATGACCTTCAATATTTTCAATCTGGTGTTTTGTGTGGTGCTCCTCTCATTGGGATTACAGGGGACGCTGCTCCCGTGGGTTGCCGGAAAGCTGGGGATGATTGACCAGTGTGCGGATATCCAGAAGACATTTAACGATTATCAGGAGGACAGCAATATTTCCTTTGTCAAAATCCATGTGGATGCGGACAGCGGGATGGCACATAAAAAGCTGAGTAAACTGTCGCTGCCCACGGGCTTTTTGATTGTGGTCATTATCCGGGGAGAGGAAAATATTATTCCCAATGGGGAGACGGAAGTCCTGCCGGGAGATTTGCTGGTGGCGGCGGCAAGGGAATTTGAAAACCGGCGGAACCTGTATTTGTACGAAATCAGTATTGATAAAGGGCATAAGTGGTCGGGAAAGAAGCTGAAAGAGCTGGATACCGGCAAAGGGCTGCTGGTGGTGCTGGTCAAGCGCCATGACGAGACGATTATTCCCGACGGCAACACGGAAATTTGTTTGGACGACACACTGGTGCTGGCCAGGTTTTAAGAGGTTTTTAGGAGAAGAAAAGCAAAAAGAAAAGAAGGAAAGAAGGACAAAAACGATGATACAAGATGCAAAGCGCGTGGTAGTCAAGGTGGGCACTTCCAGCCTGACCTATGAAAACGGAAAACTGAACCTTCGGCGGATGGAAACGCTGTGCAAGGTGCTGACAGACTTGCAGAATGCCGGACGGCAGGTGGTGCTGGTGACCTCCGGCGCTATTGGTGTCGGTATGGGAAAGCTGGGCCAGACCCGGCGCCCCACCGAAACAGAGAAAAAGCAGGCGCTGGCCGCTGTGGGGCAGTGTGAGCTGATGTTTATGTATGACAAGCTCTTCGGGGAATATAACCAGATGGTGGCACAGGTGCTGCTCACCGGCGACGTGGTGGAACAGCCCCGCAGCCGCCGCAATGTTGAGAACACCTTCCGGGAGCTGATTGAGCTGGGGATTATCCCGGTGGTCAATGAAAATGATACCGTCGCTATCGACGAATTGGTGGGCAGCCATTTTGGCGATAACGACACCCTTTCGGCGGTGGTGGCCCAGCTGGTGGAGGCCGACGCGCTGGTGATTCTCACCGATATTGACGGCCTGTATGACAGCGACCCCCGAAAGAATCCCGATGCCAGACGGATTCCTGTTGTGAAGGAAATTACCGACGAAGTCCGGGCACTGGCAGGAGGGGCAGGCTCCAACCGGGGTACCGGCGGCATGGCCACCAAAATCAAAGCCGCAGAAATTGCCAACCGGCAGGGGATTCCCTGCTGTGTGGTCAGCGGAGAAGACCCCCATGTGCTGTATCAATTATTTGACGGGGCACAGATTGGGACAATTTTCGGATAAGAAATCAAATAGTATTTATGTGAGGGAGGCGCAAAAATGACAAGACTGGAAGAAATGGGCGCAGCTGCAAAGCAGGCGGCCCGAAAACTGGCGGTTGCCGGAAATCAGAAGGACACAGCGCTGGAGGCCATTGCTGCCGCGCTGGAGGCACATACGGAAGAAATTCTGGCTGCAAACCGGGAAGACCTTTTCGCGGCGGAACAGAATGGTATGTCCCGTTCGCTGATGGACCGGCTGGCGCTGAATGAAAAGCGGATTGCAGGGATGGCCGACGGCGTACGGCAGGTAAAGGCCCAGCCTGACCCGGTGGGGCAGGTGCTGGAAGGCGGCGTGCGGCCCAACGGCCTGCGCATTGAGAAAGTCGCCGTCCCTCTGGGTGTGATTGGCATCATCTATGAGGCCCGTCCCAATGTGACCGCCGACGCGGCAGCACTGTGCCTGAAGGCAGGAAACGCGGTGATTCTCCGGGGCGGAAAAGAGGCGTTCCGCTCCAATCAGGCTATTGCCGAAGTGATGCGGGACGCAGTGGAAACCGCCGGACTGCCTCGTGACAGCATCCAGCTGGTGCAGGATACCAGCCGGGCTTCCTCCATTGAAATGATGGGGCTGACCGGGTATCTGGATGTATTGATTCCCCGCGGTGGTGCGGGGCTGATTCGCGCTGTGGTGGAGAATTCCCATGTGCCGGTAATCGAGACCGGTGTGGGCAACTGCCATGTGTATGTGGATGATGCGGCTGACTTGGAAATGGCGGCGGACATTATTTTCAACGCCAAAACCTCTCGGCCTTCGGTGTGCAATGCGATTGAGACTGTATTGATACATCAGGCCATTGCAGGTGAATTTTTGCCCAAGATGAAGGCAAAGCTGGATGAGAAGCAGGTGGAAATTCGCGGCTGTGAGAAGGCCCGGGAGATTCTTCCGGACTGTGTGCCGGCCTGTGAAGAGGACTGGGCCACGGAATATCTGGACTATATTCTGGCCGTAAAAGTGGTTGACTCTCTGGACGAGGCCATGGCCCACATTGCAAGCTATTCTTCCGGACACAGCGAATGTATCGTGACGGAAAACTATCGCAATGCAGAGCGGTTCCTCTCTGAAGTGGACGCGGCGGCTGTATATGTCAATGCTTCCACCCGGTTCACCGACGGCGGAGAGTTCGGGCTGGGGGCAGAAATCGGTATTTCCACCCAGAAGCTCCACGCCCGGGGCCCCATGGGAATCCGGCAGCTGACTTCTCAGAAATTTGTCATTCGGGGCAATGGCCAGATTCGCTGAGAAGCCTGATGTATCAAAACGGAAGGAAGGTACACAATGAACGATCAGAAAAAGATAAATCATCAAAAGAACGGTGGGGTCATAAAAAAAGCCCCGCCCAAAGGAAAGGTGATTTCTTCAGATTATCGGGAGTTGTTCAAAGAGGCTGAAGCCAGAGAACCGAAAGAGCATTTGAGAGCCGAAGATACAGCGTCGGCTTTGCCGGAAGGGGAAGAGGAGAAAAAAGAAGGTGCAGCCAAGCATTGGCCAGACCCGGCCGGTGCAGTCAAAGCGGCAGTAAAGGCAGCGCAAGAGGGGTTCGATGTTTTGCAGGAGGAAAAGCCGGAAACGGCTGCTCCTTCTCCATCCGGAGAAGAAGAGCCTCATTTTCATGCAAGGGGCACCCATCGGGCGCCTCGTCTGGCGACAGGCATTGTGGTATTGCTGCTGGCGCTGGTGGGCGTTGGCTACCTTGCTACAGCATTGGGTACGCAAATTTATCGTGCAGTGACCGATGACAGCCGCGAACGCGCGTATGATGAATTCCTCGAACCGCTGGTGATGCAGGACCCGGATGCTTTTTCTTCTCAGGCATCAGCTGACGAGCAGATGGTCCTGGCTGCTTCTTTGTGGAAAGCACTGGAGGATAACAGTGCATCCTATACCAGTTATGATGAGTCTGGCCGGACGCTGGTCCCGCTGGCGGATGTATCTGATGCCTGCCATTCCCTATTTGGCCCGGAAGCAGAGCTTCAGCTGAATAATACCGAAATTGACAGCTTTTTTACCTTTGATACGGATACCAACCAGTTTCACGTAACGCCCTTCAGTACACAAAGCAGCTATGTTCCGTATACAGAGAGTATTCGCACCGAAGACGGAAAAACGGTTCTGCGTGTGGGGTATGTGGCACCAACCGACAGCTGGCGCAGTGATGAAGAAGATGCACCGGAAAAGCCAACCCCTGTGAAATATATGGAGTATGTGCTGGAAAAGGATAACGAAACAGAATATGTGGTGCAGATTCGCGAGCCGGCAGATGGCCCGGTGCCTTCTTCTTCACAGTAACGCGCTTTTAAAGCAGCAGATAGAGGAGAGCAAATAGAAGTTCCGTGTTGGTCTTTTCGCTTCCCAGCAGTATCAATAACGCCAAAACCAGTGTTCGTTCATGGTCATGCATCAGTGTTTCGAGCGGAGACAAGGCAGTTTCAGCAATATGGGTTTCCTGTACGGTTGTTTCCCGCAGCTCGGGTTCAGGTTCCTTTTTCTGATTTCGTGGGGAAGGTGCTTCAAGGTGCCCCCGTGCGCGGTTCTGCATTTCCCGGACGCGGCGCACAGCATCCTCCTGCATCCGGCGCATATCATCCTTTCCACCGGTAAAATCCCTTCCGCTTATGGTGAACACCCCCTCAGAGATTCAAAAGCCCCGATTGGCGCAGCAGCGGCAACATTCGCAGAAGCTGTAAAATTCGAATTGCTTCATCCAGCTTTTTCTGGCGTTCCTCTCCTAAAAGCGGACGAAGAGCTTGCAAAAGCCGGGTGCTTTCATCTTCCTGCTGTACGGCTGACAGCATAGGGGCGAGTTTTGTGACAAGCTGGAGCGTACCGCTATCCGGCAATGCAGGCTGGCTGTTCCCGCTGTTACCCAGCAGGGAAGCCAGCGCACCCAGCCCGTTTCCGCCAGAATGGTCTGGCGGCGGTTCGGATGATGCTGTATCATTTTCCTGTGACTGCCGGCCCAGCATGCCGGCCAGATTCTGGATACGCGCCATGCCTTCCGGACTGTTCAGCAGCTCACTGAGCTTCCCTGCCAGGTCATCCATGGGGTCAGTTGCCTCCTTTTTGTTGGCCGGAAAGCATCTGCAGCAGTTTTTGTGCCTGCGGCGTGCTTAAAAGTTTGTTGGCGGCATCTTTATCAGACAGTACTTTTTCAAACTGCGCTGCGTCACCGGCATTCATACCGCCAATAATACGGTCCAGTTTTCCGGATTGAGCAGCCTGCTTCAGCTGCTCGGGGCTGGTTCCCAGTTGCCTGGCCGCCTGCCGGAGCAAAGCTTCCAGTTGATTTTGATTGGCCATAAAAGTCATTCCTTTCGAATTTACATACCGGGCAGAATCCCCGGAATATCATTGGAGGCAAAAAGCCCCTGTTACAGAATATGCCTGCTGCCTGAAAACATGACACAAGCGGCAGGAAAAATGGAAAGAAAGAACATGCCGGCGCAGGAAGGCCGGATAAGGGAAAAGAGGTTATTCTCATGAGAATTTTAGTCGTTTCTGATACACATGGAGATGAAAATGGTCTGCACGAAGTTCTGATGGCGCAGCCAAAAGCAGAAATTGTGATCCATCTGGGAGATGGAGAGCGCGATGTAGAAAACCAGCGGTACCAGTTCCCCCAAAAAACTTTTTTTCAGGTGCGCGGGAATTGCGACTGGGGGTCTGACCTTCCGGTAATAGGAGAAATATCGATTGGAGAAATTCGCATTTTTTATACTCATGGTCATGCTTACGATGTAAAATACGGAACGTATGAATTTGAACGGGCAGCCCGTGACCATAAAGCCAGGATTGCCCTATACGGCCACACCCATATGCCGGAGACGGTTTATCGGGATGGCCTATATATTATGAATCCCGGAACATTGCATGGAACTTATGGCACATACGGAGTCATTGATATTACACCACAGGGAATCGTTACGAACATTATTGACAGAAAATAATAGTTTCATCTAAGTATTGTCATTGACATTGACGGAAAAGAATGGTATTCTATAAACAGGGAAACAATTGCGTGAAAAAGACGTTTTCACGCCATCCCGAAGGGTCTGATTAAAAACACCGCCTGAAGCGGCTGAAAGGAACGTGTTACCAATGAACGAATATGAGAGATGGCTTTCTGTATCCCTGGATGATCCTGATTTGACGGAGGAACTCAAGGCGATTGAAGGAAAACCTGAAGAAATTAACGATCGTTTTTATCGCAATCTGGAATTCGGTACCGGCGGCCTGCGCGGTGTGATTGGTGCGGGTACCAACCGCATGAACGTGTATACGGTTCGTAAAGCAACTCAGGGTCTGGCTAACTACCTGAACAAGCATAAGGCAGAAGGCGAAGTACCCAGCGTTGCGATTGCTCACGACAGCCGTATTAAGAGCGATGTGTTCTCCCGTGAATCCGCAGCAGTTCTGGCTGCCAATGGTATCAAAGCATATCTGTATCCGCAGCTCATGCCGACTCCTTCCCTGTCTTACGCGGTGCGCTATCTGAAGTGTGACGCTGGTATCTGCGTAACCGCCAGCCATAACCCCGCAAAGTATAACGGCTACAAGGTGTATGGAAATGACGGCTGCCAGGTAACTCTGGAAATGGCCGATGAGATCCTGCAGGAAATCAATAATCTGGATATTTTCGACGACGTAAAGAAAATGGACTTTGAGGAAGGCCTCAAGGATGGCATCATCGCATGGATCGGAGACGACTGTGTGGATGCATTCCTGGATGACGTGCAGTCTCAGAGCGTTCTGGGCGGCACCGATGGCAGCCTCAAGATCGTCTATACGCCTTTGAACGGCAGCGGTAAAATGTGCGTTACCCGTATTCTGGAGCGCATTGGCATTACCGATGTCACTATCGTACCCGAGCAGTCCGAGCCGGACGGCAACTTCCCCACCTGCCCCTTCCCGAACCCTGAGATTCGCGAAGCACTGCAGAAGGGCCTGGAGCTGTGCGAAAAGGTAGAGCCCACCCTGTTGCTGGCAACTGACCCCGACTGCGACCGCGTGGGTATTGCTGTTAACCAGAACGGCGAGTATATCCTGCTTTCCGGTAACGAAGTTGGTATCCTGCTGCTGGACTTCATTGCTTCCCAGAAGAAGGCAAACGGCACTCTGCCGGAGAACCCTGTGGCTGTTACAACCATCGTCAGCACCGATATGGTAGACCCGATTGCAAAAGATTACGGTGTAGAGATGCGCCGCGTACTCACCGGCTTCAAGTACATCGGCGACCAGATCGCTTCTCTGGAAGCAGAAGGTCATCCCGAGCGTTACCTGCTGGGCTTTGAAGAGAGCTATGGCTATCTGTCCGGCGGCTATGTGCGCGATAAGGACGCTGTGGACGGCAGCATGCTGATCTGCGAAATGGCTTATTACTACAAGAAGAAGGGCATGACCCTGGTGGATGCCATCAATGCCCTGTATGAGAAATATGGTTACTACCGCAACGACCTGTGCAACTTCGGCTTTGAAGGCGAAGACGGCATGAAGAAGATGGAAAGCATCATGTCCACTCTGCGTGCCAATGCACCTGCTGAAATCGCAGGCCAGAAGGTAGTGGGCTGGAGCGACTATAAGGAGTCTGTCCGCTATGACGGCGAAGAGAAGTCCGAAATCACTCTGCCGAAGTCCAATGTGCTCGAATATCGTATGGCAGACGGCAGCAAGCTGATCGTCCGTCCTTCCGGTACTGAGCCCAAGATCAAGATCTATCTGTCCGCAAAGGGTACTAGCCGTGATGATTCCGCAGCTATTGTTGAAAAGATGAAGGCTGCTGTACCGACTCTGCTGGGTATCTGAACCTGTATTTGATTTGCAAAAAGCCCGCTTCCTTTTCCTTGGAAGCGGGCTTCTGTATTTTCATTTAATAGAATTTTGTCGGATTTTGTCACTACATACAGGTGTAAAAATAACAAGTGCCCAAGATGTAGAGAATCGAATAGAAAATAAACTTGAAAAGCAAAATATAGTGAAAAATCAAG
>DVIY01000257.1 GCA_018710915.1 Candidatus Gallacutalibacter pullistercoris | reverse complement strand
AATGGTAGAAAAACTCGGTGTTTCAGTAATCCCTATGGAATTTTCGATTGATGGTGTAAGCTATTATCATTATCCTGATGCCCACGAAATGTCCATGGAAGATTTTTATGCCCAGATTCGCGGCGGAAAGATGCCCACTACCACGCAGATTACGCAGATGACCTATCGGAAATTCTTCACGCCCATTTTACAAGAAGGAAAAGATATCCTGTATATCTGCTTTTCCTCCGGTTTAAGCAGCACCTGGCAGTCTTCCTGTATGGCTGCCCGCGAGCTGGAAGAAAAATTCCCAGGCCGCCGTGTCATCAGTGTGGATTCCCGCGCTGCCAGTGCCGGTGAGGGCCTGCTGGTGATGTATGCGGTGCGCATGAAAGAAAACGGCGCTTCTATGGAAGAAATCGCTGCATGGATTGAAGAGAACCGCGACTATGTATGTCATTGGGTGCTGGTGGATGATTTGAAGCATCTGCATCGCGGCGGGCGTCTTCCGGCAGTAGCAGCAGTCGCTGGTATGGCACTGGGTATTAAACCCCTGATCCACGTAACCGAAGAAGGTAAGCTGGAAGCAATGGGTAAAGTACGTGGACGCAAAAAAGGTGTTGACTTCCTGCTCAAGCAGATCGAGGAAACCTGCCCCAATCCTCGTGAGTCCATCATGTGGATTGTTCACACTGCCTGTGAAGACGAAGCCAAAGACTTTTTGAAAACAGTAAAGTCCACCTATCATCCCAAAGAGCTGTATCTTTCTGAGATTGGCCCGGTTATCGGCGCCCATACCGGTGTGGGTGTGCTGGCAATCGTATTTTTGGGCACGCATAAATAATCATCCCGGTGACGGCTTAGGAGGAACCTGTTATGTCTTTGTTGTTTGAAAAAGGAAGCAAAATTGTCTGTATCGGCGATTCCATCACTGATTTTGAGCGGGCGCGCCCCTACGGTGAAGGCCTGAATGGCGGCATTGGAAAAAGTTATGTCGGCATTGTGGATGGCCTGCTCAAGGCGACAGACCCTACCCGCCACCTGCGTTTTATCAATATGGGAATCAGCGGGAATAATGTGCGCGATTTGGCGGCCCGCTGGCAGAGCGATGTGATGGATCTCCATCCTGATTATGTGACTGTCCTCATCGGCATCAACGATGTCTGGCGTCAATTTGATGTCCCTGATATTGTAGAAGAGCATGTCGGGCCGGAAGAATACCGCGAGACGCTCGAAAAGCTGATTGGAAAAACACTGCCCGTTGTTAAGGGCATTGTGTTGATGACGCCTTATATGATGGAACCGAACCGCGTGGATAAAATGCGTGCGCGTATGGATGAATACGGTATAATCGTCAAAGAGCTGGCCGCAAAATACCAGCTGCCCTGCGTGGACTTACAGGCGGCTTTTGATGCATATTTTGAAGAGTATCACCCCGCTTCCATCAATTGGGACCGTATTCACCCCAATGTGGCCGGTCACTGCATTATTGCCCGTGCTCTGCTGAATCAGGTTGGATTTTCCTGGTGCTGATTTTTCGCATATGCCCTGGTGCTTCCGTAAGGGATGTACCGGGGCTTTTTGTTTGCCGGTTGACAGGCTGCAATGGAATCGATATACTGATGTCAGCGAAAGCAAACTATTTTGGAGAATGACAGGAGGAATGAGGGAATGAATACACTTTCTTCCGCAGCGGTGGGCATGCTGCTTCCATTTCTTATGACAACTTTGGGCGCTGCCATGGTATTTTTCTTCCGTAAGGAAGTAAAAGCGGGCATCCAGCGTGTATTTTTGGGGTTTGCCGCCGGTGTCATGATCGCCGCATCGGTTTGGGGATTGCTGGCCCCGGCAATTGAAGAAGCAGAAGCAGCCGGCGGGCCGGGGTGGGTTCCCGCAGCAGGCGGTTTTGCACTGGGCGTACTCTTTCTGCTGCTGATGGATATGGTGCTGCCCCACCTGCATCCGGGTTTGCAGAAACCAGAAGGCATGGGCTCTTCCATGCACCGCAGCACGCTGATGATGCTGGCAGTCACACTGCACAATATTCCCGAAGGCATGGCAGTAGGGCTGGCATTCGCGCTGGCCGTGCAGCAGGGTACCGAAAATATCACGCTGGCCTCTGCAATGGCGCTTTCAATCGGAATCGGAATTCAGAATTTCCCGGAAGGGGCGGCCATTTCGCTGCCGCTGCGCCGGGAAGGGATTTCTGCACCGCGTTCGTTCGTATACGGCAGCCTTTCCGGTATTGTTGAGCCGATTTTTGGTATTCTGGTAGTACTGGCAGCCGGAACCATTCAGCCGTTGATGCCATGGCTTTTGAGTTTTGCCGCTGGCGCGATGATGTACGTAGTGGTGGAAGAACTGATTCCCGAGGCACATTTGGGAGAGCACTCCAACAGCGGTACACTCAGCGTAATGGTTGGTTTTCTGCTGATGATGATTCTCGACGTCACCTTGGGATAATCTCTCGGCGTCTCCCCTCTCAATTTGGTAAAGTATCGTAGAAAGCGGTCAAAGCGGGACTGCCCTTTTGGAATCTGTATGTTTGTTCCGCGCGATAATTTTCAGAAAGGATGATTCCATGCTGCATCTGGTCTATGGCCGCGCAGGCAGCGGCAAAACCCGCTATACCCGCGAGCTTCTTGCTTCCCTCTGCGAAAACGGGGCTGGGAACCTGCTCCTGCTTACCCCGGAACAGGTATCTTTTGAAAGCGAGCGCGCTATGCTCCGCCGCCTTGGCCCCCGCAGGGCACAAGGCGTACAGGTGCTCAGTTTCACTCGGCTTGCCAATACCGTATTCCGGCAGTTCGGCGGTCTTGCCGGCAAGCGATTGGACGACGGCGGCAGGACGATTCTCATGAGCCTTGCTTTGGAAGAAATGTCCGACACCCTCCAGCTCTTCCGCCCGCAGGCCAAAAGCGGCGAAATGATTGAGCTGCTGCTCCAATCTTCTGCCGAGCTGAAAATGAGCGCTGTTTCTCCCGAAGCGCTGCGGCAGGCTGCGGTTCTTTCCGGGGATGAAGCCCTGCAAAAAAAGGCCGGGGACATTTCTTCCGTCCTCACGGCCTATGATGCGCTGGTTGCCCGCAGTTACCTCGACCCGCTCGACGACCTCACCCGTCTGCGCGACTGCCTGGAAAAGCACAACTATTTTGCCGGATACACCGTGGCAGTGGATTCCTTCAAGAGCTTTACTGTGCAGGAATTACAGGTGCTGCGGCTGATTTTGCGGCAGGCGGAAAACGTAACTGTGACCCTCTGTGCCGACGGTTCCGGCTCCCCGGAGCATCAGGAAAACGGTATGTTTTCTACCGTATGCCGCACCGCCCATCAGCTTTCCCGCATGGCGAAAGAAGAGGGTGTTAAAATCGCGCCGCCGGTGTATTTGACTGAAAGCCCCCGGTTTGCTTCCCCAGCTCTGCGGGAAGTGGAGCGGCAAGCCTTCCGCCGGGAAAAGCCCCAACCGGAAGAGGACAGCACTGGCGTCACGCTGGTTTGCGCCCGCCATATTTACGAGGAAGCCGAGTTTGTAGCCTCTCAAATCCGGCGGCTGGTCATGGAAGAGGGCTACCGCTGGCGGGATATCACCGTGATCCTGCGCCGGGAAGATACCTACCGCGGTGCGCTGGACATTGCCCTGCGCCGGTGGGAGGTTCCCTGTTTTCTCGACCATCCCCGCAGTGTGGACGCGGAGCCCATCATGCGCTTTGTGCTGGAAGCATTCGGCGTGGTGAATCACAGCTTCCGTTCAGACGAAATTTTCTCCCTGCTGAAAACCGGTCTTTCCGGGCTGGATGCACAGGAAATTGCCCTACTGGAAAACTACACCTTTTTGTGGAACATCAGTGGTAAAAAATGGCTTTCCCCGTGGAAAGAGAACCCCGATGGCTTTGTGGAAGCCACCACGGAAGAACAAGTTGAACGGCTGGAAATCATCAATGCACTTCGGGAAAAGGTGACAACTCCGCTTCAGCGTTTCGCCAAAGCTCTTTCGGATACCGATGGACAGGGCGCAGCCGAGGCGATTTTCCAGCTGTTAACAGATTTTTCTGTACAGGAAACACTGCCCGCCCTGTGTCACAGACTGGAAGAATCTGGGCAGGAAGAAACCGCCGCCCATCAGCTCCGGCTGTGGGATGTGCTTATGAATATCCTCGACCAGACAGCGCTGGTGCTTTCCGGGCGCAAGTTGGAGCCGGAGCGGTATGCCCAGCTTCTGCGGCTGGTGATGCAGGCGGAAGAGATTTCGGATATCCCCCAGCAGATAGACGAAATCACGCTGGGCACTGCTGACCGTATGCGTCCTGTAGACCCCAAGGTGGTCTTCCTGATGGGCGCGGTGTTGGGGGAGTTCCCGCAAACGCCCTCTTCCGGCGGCGTGTTCAGTGAGGAGGAACGCAAGACCCTGATTCAATTGGGATTGCCTCTCAGCGATTCACTGGAAGACAAGGCACTGGAAGAGCAGTTTCTGGCTTATCAGGCCATGACCAGTCCCTCGGAAAAGCTGTTTGTCAGTTGGCACGCGTCCTCCGGCGAAGAGACTTGCTCTCCCTCAGAGATTGTGGAAGAGCTGCAAACCCTGTTCCCGTCTCTGCTGGTGATGAGCGCTGGTTCCATCCCCCCAGAACAGGAGGCCAACGCCCCAGAGGCGGCCTTTGCCCTGCTTTCCCGCAAATGGCCCGCCCAGGACTCTCTGTATGCCACGCTTCGGGAATTGTTTGAAGAGAAGGAGCAGTATAAAGGCCGTCTCGATGCACTGGAACGCACTGCGGAACAGTCGCCCATGATGTTCCGGGAACAGGCAAAAGCCGGGGCGCTGTTCGCAAACCGCAGCCTTTCCGCCACCCAGATTGAGACCTATCACCTGTGCCGGTTCCAGTACTTCTGCCGTTATGGCATGAACGCTAAAGAGCGCCGTCCGGCGGAGCTGGGTTCTTTGGAATACGGCAGCCTGATGCACTTTTTGCTGGAACGGGTATTTCGCCATAAAACTGGCAAAGAAGTGGCGTCTATGGAGAAAAAGGCGCTGGAAGAGGAAATTCTGGCCCTCATCGACGAGTACGCGCTGGCCTGTATGGGCGGGGCGGAAAACCGCAGCGCCCGGTTCCGGTTTCAGCTTCGGCGGCTGGCGGATTCTGCCTGTGCTGTAATTCGTCATATCGGGCAGGAGCTGGCGCAGAGCCGGTTTGAGCCCCGATATTTTGAGTTGGAGCTGAAAAACGGGAGCCAGTTCCCGCCGCTCAAGGTTCCCACAGAAGATGGTACCGTCACCATCGGCGGCAAAATTGACCGGGTGGATTTGGCCGAGCTTCACGGTGAAACCTATGTGCGCATTGTGGACTATAAGACCGGCACAAAAGAATTCAAACTCACCGACGTGCTCTACGGCATGAACCTGCAAATGCTCATCTATCTGGCGGCGCTCATTGAAAACGGCGGCTTACAGGGGGCGGGGATTCTCTATATGCCGGCTGTACAGCCGCTGGTACCCGCCGACCGTCAAACTCCGCCGGACAAAATCGAAAAGGAAGCGGAGAAAAAACTGAAAATGAATGGCCTTGTGCTGGACGACCCGGAAGTTATCACCGCTATGGAAGAAAAGGCTACGGGAAAATACATCCCGGTAGCGCTGAAAAATGGAGAGCCCGCCCGACGGGACTATGTACTCTCGCAGGCGCAGCTGGAACAGGTAACGGCCTATGTGAAATCGCTGGTACGGCAGATGAAAAAGCGGCTGGTGCACGGTGACATTGCGGCCTTGCCGCTGCTGGTCAACCAGCGGGGCTGCCAGTGGTGCCCATACTTCCCGGTTTGCGGCAAAGAGTTTGGGGATAAAGATGTATGCAAGGTGCGTTTTTCCAAAGAGGAAGCATTAGAAAGGATGAACGGCAAATAATCGCGCCGAAAACAGAACCTAAAAAAACAGCAAAGGGGCCGTCTTGGCCCCTTTGCTTACCCCTTATAAAGTTCTGTCAGTTTTTTGCGAAAAAACATCAACCGGGTACACAGATATATTGTGCGGCAGCATACCCGATAATCCCCCGGACTTCCACCACATACCAGTCCTCCCACTTCCCCAGTACCTTGATTTTTTCCCCTTTTTGCGCCTGGGTGAGAATTTGTGCCTGTGTGGAAGGAAACTTCCGGATATTCAACGGGGTGCTTTGCGTCACGACGACTCCTTGCTGCGGCGGCTGTGGGTTTGAAATAAAGGGGATTCCAAAATAAATGCACAACCCCTGCACGATGTTCGCGGCAATGGCGTCAATATTGGCCTTAATCCAGTCAGCATCCTCGATATTGTCGTGATAGGCAATCTCCATCAGAACGGCTGGAGCATTGGTTTTGGTCAGCTCTACCAGCTTTGTAGTGGGCACTGCACGTACTTTTTCGGGCAAAGGGTAAATCTTTTTGAAATTTTGAGCCAGTATCTCCGCAGCACGCTTCCCCATTGTGCTGCCAGCATAGTAATACATGTCGCTGCCCCGCAGTTTTCCTGCCAGTGATTCCGGCGCGGCGTTAGAATGAAGCGCCAGATGCAAATCATAATACCCCTCGTTCGATTCGCGGATAACCTCTCCCAGCGTCATGCCAATCCGGTTGCGTGTAAAGCGGATTCCACTGGCGCGCAGATAGGGTTCCATGGCATCTGCAATTTCATTCATAACGGTCTGTTCATCGCTGCCATTGACATACTTGTTGAAGGGCTGCAAAGAAGGGCTGAGATAAATATTCGGCATAGGATAACCGCCTTTCCATTGAATGTATAGAATGTCTTATCGGCAAACTTCTGCACGGGCTTACTGAAAACGCTCGGAAAACCACGCTTCTGCTGAACAGCCGTGCTGACGAAGGTACCTTCCCAAAATCAGATGTTCATCGTCCTTGTGAATGGTATTCATCCGGCTCTCACAGGTGAACACCCCGCGGAACCCCATCTCCCAGATGATTTCTTCTGCCCCATTGGAAATTGCTCCAAACGGAAAGACAAATACCGTTGGTGTATACCCGGTTTCTTCCTCAAAGCGCTCCTGTAATTTGCCCACATCCTCTTGCAGCAGCTGGCGGTATTGATCCATACTCTCGCTGCGCAGCTTGCCGGCTCCCAGCCTTCCGCCTCGATTTCCGTGAAGGTCATAACTGTGGTTCTGAAATTCTACCAACCCGGAATCCATCATTTCCTGAATTTGCGGCCACGTGACGTGAGAATAATTGGCGTGGTCGTCATTGGCACCGGTAAATTTATCGGTACAGCTTCCAATCGGTGCAATAATGATTTTCATTCCGTATTTTTTGGCGAGCGGCCACGCATACAGGTAATTGTTGTAGTAACCGTCATCAAAGGTCAGCAGAATCGGTTTTTCGGGCAGCTCCCCTTCCCCATCCTGCCAGTGGAAGAGGTCGGCCATATGTATCGGTGTGTAACCGTTTTTTTGCAGATACTTTAAATCCTGCTCGAATTCATCGGGCGAGATCACATATTTTCCCTGATACTGCGGGTCTTTCAACATTCCATGGTACATGACAACGGGCAGGGTGACGCTTTCTTCCGAAACACCCGTCGATACCAGTTCTGACGGTACGCTCCACGGGATACAAATCACCCCTAACAGCAGTACGCACAACAGTACGGGAAATTTCCGTTTCCACAAAGCTTTCAGCATACAACAACAGCCTCCTCCTTCTACGATAGTAATCATAGTCGGGGGAAGGCTGTTTTATTACTTTTTCTTTGATTTTTCCGGCAGATACCAGTAAGAATGAAGGCCGGATTGCTGTATCATCGCGCCCTTTGGCACCTGTAAAATCGTATTTTTTACATTCAGAAAATCGCCCACACAGGCCGTCAAATGCAGCGCGCCGGTTGTGAAAAGCAGGCCGCCAGCCTGCGGCAGGCACACCCACAAAATGAGCGGAAGGACTCCCAGCACCAGTGCTGGAAGCAAGCTGATATACAAAAAACGGGTACGGCTTACCGGGCAGAGTGAAACCACAAACAGGCACCCGTCACGCAGAGAAGCCCAGAATTCACAAACTGCCCCGCGTGGGTAAGCGACTGCATGCAGCAGTTCATGGGGAAGCAGAAACAAAAGCGCCAGTACCGCGCCGCCCAGATGAATACTGTCTCTCCATCCCGGCGCACCCCAAAACAGCCACCGCAGCAGCAGCGCGATTCCCGCTGCCAGTAGGGGCCAAAAAATCATTCTGGCAGCGGCACGGTTTAGCTCTTCCAGGCTGTCAGGCTCCTGATACTGTATACAACCAGCGGGAAGAATGGCTTTCGGCAGCTGCTCTTCCCCCTGATATCGGCCCTTCCAGACCAGCTTCAAAGGGTATCCTCCTCTTCTGGGAGCCCTGCGTTCCGCTCGATAAATTCCAGAATATCGCGGTACACTTCCAGCCGGTTGGTTTCACATAGCAGCACATGCCGCGCCTCCGGGTACAGTTTCCATTCTACGTGATGCCCGGTTTCCTGTAAATTTTTTACTACCCGCTCCACGCCTTTGCCGAACTCGCCCACCGGGTCTTTTTCGCCCGAAAGCACCTGCAGCGGGATTTTCGGCACACGCTGGGCCCACTTTTTACCGGCAATATCCCCTTGCAGCAGCAGAATTTCCCCATATCCGGAAGTGGTTAAATCAAAACCGCAAAGCGGGTCAGCCGTATAGCGATCCACCTCTTTTTCATCGCGAGAAAGCCAGTCATTCGGTGTGCGGTTGGGGGCAAACGCCTTATTATACCGCTGGGTGGAAAGCTTTGCAAACAACGGGTCATGCCCTTTGGGGCCTTTCTTCTTGATGAGCTGCTCCGCCAAAAGACATTCCGAGCGCCAGACCAATGGATTGGGAATTTCACCCGTACCCAAAATAATAGCCGCCGCCAGATTGCTGCCAAAACGCACCAGATAAGCCCGAGTTAAAAAAGAACCCATGCTGTGCCCCAGCAATATCAACGGCATTGCCGGATATTCCTGCTGGAGGAGAGTAGACAGCTTCTTCATATCGTTGATGAGGTTGGGATATCCGCCCTCTCCAAAATATCCGTAGGCACCGCCGCGTGAAACAGAACGTCCGTGACCCAGGTGGTCATTTACCGCCACCACGAATCCCCGCTCTGCCATAAATTCTGCAAAATCATTGTATAGACCGCTGTGCTCTGCCATGCCGTGTGCGATTTGAAGAATCCCGCGGACGTCTTCTGCATCTTCCGGTTCGGTAACACGCACCTGGATTCGCTCGCCCGGAACGACCGAGTCAAATGAAATATTTTTCCTGATAATTTCCGGCATATATCACACATCCTTCTGATACTGTTGTGCAGCCATGTAAAAATTCTCCGCATAGAGTATATTCGCAAAAAAGAAGCCGTATTCAGCATGAATCGACTGCTGAAAAATCCAGCTGAAAGCGTAAATCAAATTTTCAGATTGCAAAAATATCCTTTTTTATCCAGTAAGACCCGATATCCGTCACGCAGCACATGGCAGGTTCCTTCGTCTAACGGCGCTGCCATCCAGGAAGGTTTTACGATTCCAAACTCAACCTCTGCCCCACATTCATACCACACACGGACAGAAGTACAGGCGCCGTAATATTCCGTCTGTTGTTTCAAAACGGTTCCAAATTGTTTTGTAAATGATTGTGACTGTACCATCTCTTCCTGATTTGGCGTAATCACAACGAGATCAATGTCTGAATCCGCGGCATTCGTTCCCCGCGCACAGGAACCCACCAAAATGACACTTTCGACCTCGGGAGCTATTTCTGCCCATTTCTTCACAGATTCCAAAAGCTCCTCCTGCATACTCTTTCCATTCCTTTCCATATTCTTTTTCTATTATACAAAGCACGCGCCAGGGCAGTCAACAAAGTCCCGTTTATAATCTGTAACTTTTTTATGAACCCTGCACATATCCATACGGCTGTCCGATGCCGTCCAGTCCTTCCAGTGAAAACGGCGGAATAAAGTCCTTTTTCGCAGCGGAACGCCCCTGCATATAACCGTCCATCTCCAACTCAAAAAGCACGTCCCGCACTTTTTCATATTCCCGCCGTGTAATCGTGCGGTTGATTTCCGGAAATTCCTCTGCCCTGCCGCAGGGTACATACTGCGACATCAAGCTCACCGGGTTTTCCGGCAGGTGATCGTGCAGCCAATGGAGCACGGCGATGGAATTCCGGGTATTGCCCGGCAGAATCAGATGCCGCACCAGTGTGCCGCTTTTCATCATACCATCATCTGTATAGCGGGCGGGGCCTGTTTGCCGAACCATTTCCAGAATCGCGGCAGAAGCCCGTGTGAAGTAATCCGGTGCGCCGGAATATTTTCTGCCCAGCTCGTCAGTGGCATATTTTAAATCGGGCAGATAGATATCCACCAACCCCTCCAGCTTTTGCAGCGTTTCCAACGATTCATACCCTCCACAGTTGTACACCACCGGCACCGGCAGCTTTTCCATAGAGAGGGCTTCGGCAATGGGCAGCGCAAAGTGGGTGGGGTTCACCAGATTGACATTGTGGGCGCCCTGCTCAATCAGCCGCAGAAAAATCTCATGAAGCTCTTTCGGCGTGACGACTTTGCCCACCTCCCGGCGGGTGCTGATGCTGTAATTCTGACAGAACACGCACTGCAAAGAGCAACCGGTAAAAAACACCGTGCCGCTGCCCCGGGTTCCGCTGATGGCGGGTTCTTCCCACTGGTGCAGGGCGGCTCTGGCTACTACCGGCAGCGCACCCATGCGGCAAAAGCCGTTCCCTTCATTTTCTTCCCGCCTGACACGGCAATTGCGCGGGCACTGGGTACAGGTTTCAATGACCATTACGCCTGCCCTCTTTCCTCTTTGATTTCCAGAAACGCCGCCAGACCGCCGCGCTTTCCGGCAGTTGCCCGGTGAGAAAACAGCAAGTCGCTGTGGCACTGGGTACACACACCACCTACGGAAATATTTTGCTCCGGCACACCGGCCGCGGCCATGACTTGCCGGTTGCACTCCCACAAATTCAGCTGGTATTTGCCGCCTTCTTTTGCAAACACGAATTTCTCCGGCTGCAAGTGAGTTAGCGCCAAAAACTCTTTGGCCACCGGTTCATCCACCTCGTAACAGCACACACCGATCGAGGGGCCAATAGCGGTGTACAGGTCTTCCGGGCGGGTACCGAACTCCTCGCCCATACGCTGCACCATGACTTTTCCCATCTGGGCTACGGTGCCGCGCCACCCGGCATGGGCCAGCCCAATAGCGCGGTGCTCCGGGTCAATAAAATACAGCGGCACACAGTCGGCATAATAGGTCACCAGCGTGACCCCCGGCTCATTGGTACACAGGCCGTCCACGCTGAAAAGATCTTTTGGCCGCCAAATGCCCACGCCCCGCTCTTCTTTTCCCACACGGCGCACGATAGTATGATGATCTTGGGCGGAAGCTGTCAGGCTTTCAGGCTCAAACCCCACAGCGGCGCACAGGCGGCGGTAATTTTCCCGGACGTTTTCGTCGCTGTCGCCCCGGCCAAAGCTCAGGTTCATAGTGGAAAATTCCCCCTGACTGACGCCGCCTTTCCGGGTAGAAAAGGCTTGACGCACCCAGCCAAACGATTCAAAAGCGGGGAACGTGAGGAAACCCACCCCATTTTTCTCCTGATAATTCATATTACAAAGCTCCATGGCAAAAAAATCCTTTCGTGTATTTCTTTTTATCATATCGCAAAAGTAAGCGCCAGTGCAAGGGGAAGAAGGAATTTATGGATTAAAGAAAGCCTGCCAGATTGATGACTGGCAGGCCCTTTTGTTTGGCGTACATCACCGTATATGCAGTACCTCCATTGGGTTTGACACAATACGCCACGCAAATTCCACTTTCATCCACTAGATGGCGGTTACGCCGGTGCATACAGTCGTGAGTAT
>DVIY01000256.1 GCA_018710915.1 Candidatus Gallacutalibacter pullistercoris | reverse complement strand
GACCAGCAGCACCGGCAGCATGATGCCAATGCGCTGGGCAAGGCTCCAGCTGTCTGCCGGGGGTAGGGTATTTTCCCACACCCAGGTGAAAAAATCGGAAATATAGCCGATTAAAACCATATTCCCCAAAGTGCCCAGGCCAAAAAAGCGCCGGTTGCCAATCAGTACGACAATCCCGAGCAGCGCATTGTACGCCAGCTGGCAGGTACCAAAGCTGACGCCCGTTGTACGGGAAATACCCGTTGTAAAGCACGAACAGGGGTCGGTGCCTAAATTCACGCGAATCAAAAGCGACAGGGTAAAGCCCATGGTGAACACTGCCGCAAGCATGCCCAAAACCCGGCGCGCCATATGCTGCCCGGCATAACGCTGTAAAAACAAGAAAACTCCTCCATTTTCAGTAAACTGCCGTTACGGCTTGTGAAGCCGCGGTACAAAAAGAATAACGAAAATCCAGAACACTTCGTAAATGATCAGGGTGAGCGTGGTGAGCTGGTGCTGCCCTGTGGTACAAACCAGAAAAGCCACCAGCACAAACCCGATAATTACCGCCAGGGTCTGCATAACCGCCGCCATGGTAAGGTTGCTGTGCGTACGCACACACGCCGAAAGCATGCGGATCATCGAAGCCGCACGGCCGCGCGTAGCCAGTAATGCCGCTGCCTTGGGTGAAACCTCCTCTGAAACGCGAAGAAACTCTTCCCCCAGTATATCCGGCAAAATCCGCACCGAATGGGGGTCCAGGCCAAAGGAATTCGCAAGGAAAGCGCTGCTGATATTGGGGTCGCATGTGCGCACAATCAGGCTGATGCCGTTGGCTTCCATGCGCTGAAGCTCACGTGCCCTGTGGGAATCGGGGTGGTAGCTGAGGATAAACATGGCGACCAGCTGCCCGCCAATTGCCAGATAGGCAGCCTTTTTCCCGCCGACCGTGTATTTCTCTTCATAGTCATGGGAGGGCGGGTTAATCTGATGGGCTGCCAGCAAATCGCGGTTGCCAATGAGCACCCGATGCCCCGAAACCCAACCGGTAATGCCCCGGCCATCCTCATACACTGGCTTATCCACGCGGGGAAGCACCTCGCGGCGCGTTTTAACAATCTGGTCGAACACACTGACCAGGGGGCCGCCTGCGGCGCACATCAGGGCGGTAGCATCCATAATGGCTTCGTCAATGCGCTGGTTGCCGAAGGTCTTAATGCCGTTGAGCAAAATCGTCCCGCGCGGGAACAGCTCGCGGGCGTCCACCATCACGGCGTTGGCATTGCTGAAACGTTCCACTGCCGGATAGCCCACCACCATGGCGCCGCACTTTTTGCCCAGTGCAGCCAGCCGGTGCAGAAGCACATTGCCGCCCAGCAGGCCGGTAAACGGCACACAGATACACGCACAGGCAGTAAAAGCCGACAGGGCCTGTGCCACATCACGCGTAAGGACCAGCGAGACGATACACATCACCAGAGAAGCGGCAAAGCCCAGCGGCGCCAGCATCTGGCTGTTGTTCTCCAGCGGGTCAGACTCATACGAAAGCTGTAAAAACCGGGTAAGGAATCCGGCCTTTTGCTGGTATGCGATGACAGGGGAATCTGCGACACAGCCCTTTGCCAGTTTCAGGGAAGTATTGTAGTCATCGTACAGCTGCACCGCATATTTGGTTTCGCGCGAAGAGACAAAACGGAAATTGAGCCAGATGCGGCGAATCATCATGAGCTTTCCCACTGAATTGAGCAGCAGCGCACCAGAAGCCAATACAGAATACAGATGCAGCGACCCGCTCATAACAGAGTCAGAAACAAAGCAGGCATATATTGATTGCAGCACTGCGGCAGCTGCGGCCAAAGCCACGCCGCTGTCAGAATTCGCCCGGAAGCGTAACAGCGCCTTGAGGCCATTCCATATCATCTGATAGCAGAAGCCAACCGAAAGCAGCAGGAAAATCAGGTTTAATGCAATATAGGCACCAGCGGTAATTTCTCCCGAAACCTGCTGCAAAAACAGCGGCTGGAATTCCCCCAGCAGGCCAAACAGCCCAAGCAAGCCTGTGCACAAGCCGGTTACCAGCACCCGCAGCAGCAGCTCGCGCATATTGGAACGCAGGTCATGTGAAACCGAAGGCGCATCTGAAAGCGAGTTGAAGTCTTCCAGCTCTTCGGGAACTTCCTCTACTTCCTCATGGGGGTCGTTTTCAGGCTCCTCGCCGTTAAGTACAAAGCCTTTTTTTACGGCTTTCTGTTTGCGCAGTTTCAAATATTTCTTTTTACGGCGCTCCGCTTCGGCTTCCTTTTCACGCCGCATTTTTTCTTCATAATAGCGCGATTCTTCCCGCAGTGCAAAATCCAGCACATCCAGGTCCATCAAATGCACCGGCTTGGTATGCGGCGCATACGAAGGGCCTTCACGGGCTTCGCGCGGCATTTTCGGCTGCCGCGGCGTCTGATCGACAAAGGGGTTATCGATCTCATCCGGCGCCTGCGTTTTGGCCTGCCCTGCTTCATCTGTGCGCCCGGCAGTTGGTTTTTTCTCCGGCCGCCGGCCCGGTTCCCGTTTCGTGGCCGGTTTGCTTTCTGCCTGCGGGGCCGGCTGCGGCTTTGGCGCAGACTTTTCATCTGCCTGTGGAACTGGCCCCCGCTCTGGCGCAGGCTTTTCCTCTGCCTGTGGAACTGGGGACGACAGCTTGGCAGACTCCAACCATTCAAATACGCCGGAATCTGGCTCTGCGCCGGTTTTTTCATGATGGATTCTTTCTGGTTCAACCCCTTTTTGGGACTCGTCAAATTTTTTCTGTTCTTCAAGCAGCCATTCAAAAACACCTGAACGATTTTCTTTTTCCGGCTGTGGCGGCTTCCTTTCTTCTATTGAAGGAACAGCCGGCTTTACCTGTGCCTTTTTTTCTTCATTGGCAGCAGGAGAAGATTTTGCCCGCTCGTGGACTTCTTTTAAAATAGAGTCTACACTTAAAGTAACCGGCTCTGTTTCTTCTTCCAAATCGTGATTATGTACCTGTGCCCCCGGCGTTACTGAAAAAATCTCCTCGCCATGATCGACGCCGCTCTTTTTGGGAAGGGGCCGCAGAAAGCCGGAGCCAGTTGTGTAACGCGGCGCCGGGTGGTTCAACGCTTCCTGCACACGGCGGCGGCGCTCTTCGTGCAATTCACGGAACCGGCTTGCAATTTCTTCATCCAGCTCTTCTCCGGCAATCCGATCCGGATCAAACGCCGCGTTCTCTTCCTCCACATGTTCTTCCTGGGTATCCCGTTCTGGGGATACCCCATCCAGTTCTTTTTGAAACTCTTCAATCGGTTTCATTGGAAGGCCATAATACACATCTTCGATTTCTTCAGGTTCTTCTGCCAAATGACGCTTCCGATGCCCAAACAGACGCTTCCTCGCCGGTTCTGCCGGGTCAACCCGCGGAGATGCAGGCCTGTCCGGGTCTTTTACAGGCGCCGGTGAATTCGGGTCCGGCTTCGTCAATCCCAAAAGTTCATCCAGCCATGCTTCTGAAGCATCCGGCTTTTTATCTGGCACTCTTGTTTCACGCAGAGAATGTGCTTCCCGCAGAATCTGATCCACTAATTCATCATTTGAACGTTTCTTGTCATCCATGAAGCTGTCCACACTTCCCTCTTTTCAAATATATATCCTGTTCCAGGCACTTTCTGTCAACGGCTTTTCAGCCCTGCCCTCTGGCGGGCAATTTCATAGCATACGATTCCGCAGGCAACCGAGGCATTCAGCGAATTGATTTTTCCCTTCATTGGCAGAGAGATAATAAAATCAGACTTTTCTCTCACAAGGCGGCTCACGCCAAAGCCTTCGCTGCCTACCACTACCGCAGCCGGGCCGGTATAATCCACGCTGCACCAAGGCTGTCCATCCATATCGGCTGTATAAATCCACACGCCGTGCTCTTTCAGCTCATCAATTGCAGCAGCCATATTATTTACCCGGACTACCGGCACATATTCCACTGCGCCGGCAGAAGCTTTTCCCACTGCATAGGTCAGCCCCACAGAGCGTCGCTTCGGAATCACAACGCCGTGCGCACCGGCACATTCTGCAATACGCAGGACAGCACCCAGATTATGAGGGTCTTCCAGCTCATCGCATAAAATCAGGAACGGGGCTTCTCCCCGCTCTTCCGCCAATGCGAAAATATCCTCCATCTCTGAAAATTCCTTCACCGCAGCCACTGCAACCACACCCTGGTGGTTGGCGTTCCCGCACAAAGCATCCAGCTTCCGGCTGTCTGCCTCTTTAATCACCGCTCCTGCTTTTTTGGCTTTGGCAATCAGTACAGAAATCGGGCCGGAATGGTTCCCGCGCACAACATATAAACTGTCGATGGTCCTTCCGGCTTTCAGCGCTTCGCTGACGGCATTACGGCCGGCGATGATATCTTCTCCCCGTGTACGGGACGTTTCTTCTGTCTTTCTGTCAATCATGGATATTCAGCCTTTCCCACATTCTCCATCAGAATGTGATGATATATTTTTAAAACAGGGAAAAGCACATATTT
>DVIY01000255.1 GCA_018710915.1 Candidatus Gallacutalibacter pullistercoris | reverse complement strand
TCCTATGCTTTTTCCTATTCATTTATCAAAGAAAAAATCTTCTTCTGCTGCAAAGTATGGATATGCTGGACAAACCCCTTTGAGGATGATATACTGATGGAAAAGAAGCTGTTTACACGATAAACCTGTACTTGTGTGAGAAAACTTTGGTACAGATGTAAAATAATTTGTAATGTATCTGATGTGTTTTTGAAGGAGTAGTTTTTTATGAAAGCAATCGCTGTATTGGGAAGCCCCAGAGCCAACGGTATATCTGCAAAAGTAGCACGCCGTATTCTGGATGGTGCGGCGGATTCCGGACATGAGGTACTGGTGTATGAAATTGATAAAATGAAAGTGCATGGATGTCGCGGCTGTGGTTACTGCAAAACGCACGATGCCGACTGCTGTATTCGGGATGACCTGGAGGGATATTGGGAAAATCTTCATGAAGCCGGTGCGCTGGTTGTCTCTGCGCCCAATTATTTTTCGCAGGTGTGCGGTCCCATGCTTACCTTTATGAACCGCCATTACTGCCTGACGAGAAAAGATCATACTTCCCGCCTGCATGATGGTATGAAACTGGTCGGTGTTTTTTCGCAGGGGATGCCAAAACCCTATGAAGCGGCCGAGAAAAACTACCGCTGGTATCTGGAATGTCTTTCTGCACGGAGTATGCAGGCTGCCGAACCCCTGATTTGCAGCGCGGGGATGGCGCCTGACGAGATGCAGGCTCTGCTGGATAAGGCCTATGAAACCGGCAAAAACCTGTAAGCTTTTATGCTTTGGGAATTTTATAAATTTGATAATAACAAGGAGGTTTCTCAATGAAAATCAGCGATGTCGCAGCCATTCTTGACGCCCAGGTACTGGTAGAGGGGGATATGGATACCGAGGTGAAAACGGCTTGTGGAAGCGATATGATGAGCGATGTGTTGGCTTTTGTTAAAGACCAGTCGGTTCTGCTTACCGGGCTGATGAACCCTCAGGTGGTACGCACTGCTGAAATGATGGATATGCATTGTATTATCTTTGTGCGTGGAAAGATGCCGGATGCAACCGTGCTGCGTCTGGCGGAAGACCGTGACATGACGGTTCTGCAAACGCGCTACAGAATGTTTACAGCCTGCGGCAAGCTTTATGACGCAGGGCTTCGGGGAGGTTGTGAAAAGGAATGAGCGGGCTTTCACTCAAGTACGAAGTCCCCGGCGACGATTTTACCCGTGCAGGGGAAGCTTCCAGCGACGTCAAGCGAAAGCTGAAAAAGCTGGGATATGACCCCGACGCCATCCGCCGGGTGGCAATTGCCATGTATGAGGGCGAAATCAATATGGTCATCCACGCAGGCGGCGGACAGGCTTTTGTAACTATCGAACCGCAGCGGGTAGATATTGTACTGGAAGACCATGGCCCTGGAATTGCTGATGTGGAAAAAGCTATGCAGGCCGGATATTCCACTGCTCCCGACCAGGTGCGGTCATTGGGTTTTGGCGCTGGTATGGGGCTTCCCAATATGAAAAAATATACCGATGAAATGACCATTGACACTGAGGTGGGAAAAGGAACCACCCTGAAAATGACAGTGCTTGTCAATCACAAATCCTGACAGGAGGCGAGAAGTTGGACCAGTTTTTTCATTCTGTCGTATTGGACAGGGAAAAATGTGTTGGTTGTACCAACTGCATCAAACGATGTCCTACCGAGGCGATTCGTGTGCGCGATGGCAAAGCACAGATCATTTCTGAGCGGTGCATTGACTGCGGAGAATGTATCCGCGTCTGTCCGCACCACGCCAAAAAGACTAAATTTGACCATTTGGAACGTCTGAAGGAGTTCTCTTATACCATTGCTTTGCCTGCTCCTGCTCTGTATGGGCAGTTTAATAATCTGGATGATATTGATTTTGTATTGACCGGGTTGAAACAGATGGGATTTGACGAGGTTTTTGAGGTTTCGCGTGCGGCTGAGCTGGTTTCGGAAGCTACCCGCCGGTTGATGGCGGATGATTCCCTGCCCCGTCCGGTAATCAGTTCTGCCTGCCCGGCAGTTGTGCGGCTTATTAGGGTACGCTTCCCGGATCTTTGCCAGCATGTTTTGCCTTTGCGCTCCCCCATGGAAACTGCCGCTGCTTTTGCGAAATCGGCAGCGGTAAAAAAAACCGGGCTTCCTGCAGACAAAATCGGCTGCTTCTTCATCACGCCATGCCCTGCCAAGGTAACCGATATCAAGCAGCCGATCGGAGTGGAAAAGTCCTCTGTGGACGGAGCGATTGCCATTAGTGAAATCTTCCCCTCCCTTTCTTCTAAAATGGATAAACTCGAGCAGATTGAACCGATTTCGGAGTCGGGCATTATCGGCGTCAGCTGGGCTTCCAGCGGCGGTGAAGCTTCCGCGCTGCTCAACGACAAATATCTGGCGGCAGACGGCATCGAAAATGTCATCCGTGTTCTGGAAGAGCTGGAAGATGAACGAATTCGGGAGCTGGATTTTATCGAATTGAATGCCTGCTCCGGCGGCTGTGTTGGCGGCGTGCTGTGCGTGGAAAACGCCTACGTTGCCAAGGCGCGCCTGCAAAGGCTGCGTAAATATCTGCCAGTCTCTAAAAACCATCTGAGGGAAGAAATTCCGACTGTAATGAACTGGCAGGAATCGTTGAAATTCTCGCCGGTACTTACGCTTTCGGATGATTTGAGCGAAGCCATGCAAATGATGATGGAAATCGATGATATTGGTGAAAAATTCCCAGGCCTCGACTGCGGCGCCTGCGGAGCGCCTTCATGTAAAGCGCTGGCAGAAGATGTTGTAAAAGGCCTGGCGAAAGAAAGCGATTGTATTTTTGTCCTGCGCGAAGAGATTCAGCAGATGGCCGATATTTTCAAAAATATTTCCGGTCACGATAAACACGGAAATTGACCGGCAGGTTTTTCCGCCCCTTATAACATATGCAGCTCTATGCCTGCCGGTACAAATAACAGGAAAATCAGAAAAGGAAGTGATCCCATGACAGTTCAGGAACTGGCTTCTGCGCTGTCTTTGACGGTATTGGCCGGTGAAGACGGGCTTGACCGCGAAATTACCGGGTGCTACGCCGGGGACCTGCTCAGCTGGGTGATGGCAAGGGCCGAAAGCGGGGATGTATGGCTCACCGTGATGGGGAATATCAATGCAATTGCGGTGGCGTCCCTGACTGATGCTGCCTGCATCGTGTTGACAGAATCCGCTGCATTGGATGAAGATGCCAAAAAGCGTGCGGATATGCAGGAAATCCCGATTCTTACTACAGAACAGGATACCTACGCCATGGCGGTAGCAGTTTCCAGATTACTGCCCGAGGCAGCGCTATGAAGCTGCACTATGACCTGCACCTCCACTCCTGCCTTTCCCCCTGTGGGGATGTAGAGATGACCCCCAACAACATTGTTGGCATGGCAAAGCTCCTGGGATATGATATCATCGCTTTGACAGACCACAACAGCTGCCTGAATACACCGGCCGCTGTAAAGGCCGGCCAGCGGCTGGGCATCACTGTGGTGCCGGGGATGGAACTTTGCACCCGTGAAGAAGCCCATGTGGTCTGTTTATTCCCCACCGTGGAAGCGGCCCTTTCGTTTGGGGAATGGGTGCGGGCCCATTCCCCCGCAATTCTGAACCGGCCGGAAATTTTTGGGGAACAGTTGGTGCTGGATGAAGAAGACCAGCCTGTTGGAAAAGAGGAATTATTGCTGATTGCCGCCGCAGATATTGGTGTTTACGAAGTGCCTGAACGGGTACGCAGCTATGGCGGCACAGCTTTTCCTGCGCATGTGGATAAAGATTCCTACAGCATTACGGCCAGCCTGGGCGGGATCCCTCCTGAGATTGGGTTTACCTGTGCAGAGCTGAGCCCTCGGGCAGATCGGGAAAAAGTGATTCAGCTGTATCCCGAACTCTCTTCCCTGCGCCTGATTCAGGATAGCGATTCGCATTATCTGGAAAATATGCCAGACCCTGGACCTGTTCTGGAGCTGGCTGAAAGCAGTGCAGAGTGTCTGATTTCTCTGTTAAACAGCCGGCTTTGACCCTCTGTTACACCAGGTTCTTCTATTATTCAAAAAATTGTTACAAAATCCATCGAATATGATACAATTACGATACAATTATATGGTATACTATTTCGCCATGACGTATTGTACCCGGATTTTTATTTTTGTGCAGCCGGGGCGTCTGAAAACCAATTTCCAGAATTTTGGAAAGGATGTGAACATATGCCCCAAAACAAAGATTTTGAGGATATTTACAGTTTCTCTCCTGAAGCTGAAAAAGGAAAAGAAAAGAAAAAGAAATCCCGATGGAAAAAAGTGTTGGTCGGCGTATTATCGGCCCTTCTGGTAGTGGCCGGCGGAATCTTTTGTGCGGCCTGGTATTTTCTGGGTGATTTAAATATCGATACCAATTTTCCAAAATCGGATGATGAGCTGGGTGTGGTCAGCAAAGAAGAACAAGAGGACTCGATCACCAATATTGCCCTGTACGGCATTGATTCCCGTACCCACGATGACCAGGGCCACGCAGATGCTACGATGATTCTTTCGGTGGACAAAAAACATAACAAGCTCAAATTGATTTCGATTCTGCGTGATACGCAGGTAGAAATTGAAGGCTATGGAAAAGCTAAACTCACTACCTCTTACTGGTGGGGCGGCGCACCGCTGGCAATTAAAACCCTGAACCAGAATTTCGATATGAATGTGCGCGATTATGTGCGCGTTAATTTTGACCAGCTGGCTGATTTGATTGACGCACTGGGCGGCGTGGAAATTGACGTGACACAGGAAGAACTGGAAGAAATCAACTTCCATATGCACGGCATTGATATTTATGACAAGGATTTGTATCAGACCGGTATGGTAACGCTCAACGGCGACCAAGCGGTTTCTTATGCCCGTATTCGGAATGTCGGCACGGATATGGCCCGTGCAGACCGCCAGCAGGAAGTGCTGAGCGCCATGTTGAACAAGGTAAAAAATATGGGGGTTGCCGACTATCCCAGCCTCATCAAGCAGCTATCGCCTCTCGTTACTACCTCTCTGGACTATGGCGAGATGATTTCTCTGGCAAGTATTTTGGTTAACAACCCAGAATTGGAAACCTACACTATCCCTGGCGAGGAAGAAAATGCTTGGGGCGGTGAAGATAACGGCGCCTGGGTGTGGAAGTATGATCTGGAGGCCGCTGGAGAGCATATTCATCGCATTATTTATGAAACCGACGGAGAAGAATCTTCCACGCAAAGTGCAGAGTAATTTTGCATACTAAACGATACAGGAGCACAGGAATTCAACGCTGATTTCTGCGCTCCTGATTTTCTTTATTCCATATCAGGATACC
>DVIY01000254.1 GCA_018710915.1 Candidatus Gallacutalibacter pullistercoris | reverse complement strand
AGCCATAACGCCGAAAATCAAAAGGTCAGTAAAATTTTGAAGAGCCGCCGTTTTAAACGCGGAGGAATGGCAACTGTATTTACTGCAGTATTTATTGTAGCCATTATCCTGGTAAACATAGTGGTTTCCCTTCTCTCCGAGAGATATCCCTCTATGAATATTGACCTGACAGCTAATAAGGTCAACACGCTTTCTGAAGAAGCACTGGAAGTTGCCAAAAGTGTGGAAGATGACACCACTATTTATATTATTGGCAGTGATACCTGGCTGGAAAATGCAATCAACCAGAGCGGTTATCCGTATGGTTCTTTGGTATCGCTTGCAGATAAACTGGTTGAAGCAAATTCCAAAATTCAGGTGCAAAATATTGATTTGGAGAAAAACCCCACTTTTGCCAATAAGTATGCTGGCGAAAGCCTGTCAAATGGCTATGTAGTGGTAGAGAGCAGCAGGCGCCACCGCATTTTGACCATTAGCGACATGTTCCCTTCTGAACAGAACAGCCAGACGTATGAGACTACGTATTATAATAATGCTGACAGTGCTCTTGCAACTGCTTTGAAGCAGGTCAACCTGGCAGAAGTTCCGGTAGTGGCGATGGATACCGGCCATCAGGAAGCGCTGTCCAATGAGATGGAAAATCTGACCACCTTCTTTGAAGATAATGCTTTTGATGTGGTAGAGTTTGACATGCTGAAAGAAGATATCCCGGAAAACACACAGTTGCTGTTCCTTGCTACTCCAACTACAGACTATACGCAGGATGAGCTTGCAAAGCTTGACGCGTATTTGAGCAATAAAGAAGGAGAAAAAACACGCACCTTAATGCTCACCGCAATGCCTGGACAGGCAGAGCTGCCCAATTTGAGTTCCTTCCTGGCAGAATGGGGTATTGGATATGACCCGACTTCTGTAATCTTGGAAAGCGATACCAGCCGTATTTTGGGTACATCCAATGGCATGTACCTCTCAAATGCCAGTGAAGAAAACGATTTGTCCGGTGAGGGTTCTTACCCGCTGCTGCTGACCCCGTATTGTGTTTCCCTGGACCTGCTGTTTGACGCCAATAACAGCGTGGTAACCTATTCCCTGGCAACTACTGCAGATACTTCTTATCTGCAGAAAACAGACAGCGATGAAGACAATTCTGAAACAGCAGAAAAGGCATCTTATAATACCATTGTGATGGCCCGTAAAGCACTGGACTCGGCTGGTTCTTATTATGCAAACGTTCTGGTAATGGGTAGCTCTCACATGCTGCTGTCTACTTATCTCAATACCAGTGCATTCAGCAATGGGCAGTATTTCTCCGATCTGCTTCGGTATTCAACTGATACAACAGATGTGAATAATACCGTTTATTCTCCCCGTGTGGAAACCGGCGCGCAGGATATGACCGCCACAACTTCTGTGGTGAATTTCCTGGGATTGGGAGTGTTCACCATTACGATCCCGGTTGCAATCCTTCTGGCAGGTCTGGTGATCTACTTTAAGAGGAGGCACCTGTAATCCATGAAAAAAAACACCCGCTATATTCTGATTACACTGGCGGCAGCAGTGGTGCTGGGGGGCGCTGTAACGGCGCTCCTGCTTACTCAGCCCGAGGCAGAAGATTCCTCTTCTTCTTCGACAACCACCTCTTCTACACAGAGTATCTCTCTGCTTTCCTATGAAGATGCTGAAGTTGCCAGTATTCAAGTAGAAAATACCAAAGATACCTTTACTTTGAACGCAAAAACCGAAACTTCCAGTACTTCCAGTGAGGAAGATGAAGAAGAAACCACAACAACCAGTTTTTATCTGGATGGCGTAGATGAAAAGATTCAGAATTCTAAAGCGGCTACTTTGGCAGCATATGGATATTCACTTACCGCTTCCAATGAAATTGGCGATGCGGAAGAGCTCAAGCTGGAGGATTATGGTCTGGAAGAGCCGCAAGCTACTGTGACGACTACTTTGACTGACGGAAAGCAGGAGACTTATTCCATCGGTAATGAAGGCCCGATTTCCGGTTACTACGTTCAGTATGATGGCAAAGTGTATGTTGCTTCCATTAATACCGGTCTGTTTGGCACCAAGCTTGATTTTATCAACACAACTGTGCTGACCATTACTCCGCCTTCCGATGAAAACAGTGAAAGCAGCAGTTCAGAAGAAGCAACCAATGAATTTACGCTCTTTACTTTCAGCGGTACCAATTTCCCGCAGGAAGTAAAAGTGGTTCCGCAGCCGGAGTCTCTGCTCTCTTCGTATAAACTGACCTCTCCCTATACTGTAGATGCGAACTCCAGCACGTTTACCAACATTACAGAAGGGGTAGCCGCTTTGACTGCAACAGAAGCGGTTGTAATTAACCCGACTGACGAAGACTTGGAAGAGTATGGATTGAAAGATCCTACAGTAGAAATGAACTTTACGGTAAATGGCACTTCTTATACGCTGCTTTCCGGTAAGTTGAGTGGCAACACTCGCTATGGAATGCTCAAGGGCGTGGATGTCATCTATGCTTTTGATGAGAGCACCGTAAAGGATTGGTCTAATGCAACGCTGTTCAGTCTCCGCGATACCTTTGTTTCTCTGGAGATGATTTCGGATGTATGCAAGCTGACAGTAGAAACACCTGATAAGAAAGATGTGTTCACCCTTACCCGCACCGAAAACGAAGAGAGCAGTACAGAGGATAAAATTTCCTATGATTATTCTGTTACCGGTACGGATGGGCAGGAGATTACTTATCAGGATGTTTTCACCAAGTACTATCAGACGATTATTGCTGTGCAACTGCTGGAAGAAACTACAGATGAAAAAGCAGAAGGCGAACCTATGCTTACAGTGACCTATGAATATTATGAAGGTGGGCCGAACCGCGTAGTAAAATTCTATTCTATTGGCGATCGCCGTTGTCTGGCAGAGGTAGATGGACAAGTGGTTGGCGTGGTTACATCACAGTCTGTGCAGGATATCATTGATAATACAGAAATTGTTCTGCAAAATAAGAGTGTTGAAGGTGATACGGAAGAATAATTTTTGAAAAACAAAACCCATAGGTACGGGAGTTTCTGTATCTGTGGGTTTTTCTTTTTAAGAACTTTAATACGCAATAGATACCGTATACTGGAAAGGAAGATTGAATTTGAGGGGAATTATCATATGAATCGACAGTCAGTGTGGAATAAGTGGAAAGACGGCATGAAGACACTGGGCATTTATCTGCAAAAAACGCTGCTTTCCGATTTCCTTTCGTTTTTAAAATGGGTGGCTATTGCGTTGGTTTCAGGCGTCGTAATTGGTGTGGCAGGAACAGCTTTCCACCTGGCGATTGGCTGGGCAGAACAGACTCGGGATACTGTCCAGTGGATTCCTCTGCTGCTGCCAGCAGGCGGGCTTTTGATTGTTTTTTTATATCATATTGCTGGCATGGATACAGACCCCGGTACAGACCTGGTATTGTTTTCGGTTCGCTCCAAATCGCAGGTTTCGTGGAAGACGGCGCCGTTGATTTTTGCTGCAACCGTCATTACCCATTTGCTGGGAGGCTCTGCCGGACGTGAAGGGGCGGCTTTACAGCTGGGCGGAAGTCTGGGCAGCGTATTGGGCAGGCTTTTCCGGCTTGATATTAAAGATATGCACATCATTACGCTTTGCGGTATGAGCGCCGGATTCTCTGCGTTATTTGGAACCCCCATGGCAGCTGCCATTTTTGCGATGGAAGTTATCAGTGTAGGTGTTATGTATTATGCAGCGCTGGTACCCTGCGTACTGGCAGCGCTGGTAGCGTCCCAGATTTCTTTTGCAGCAGGCAGCCATGCAACGGCGTTTCCGCTGGCAGAAAGTGTGGTTCCCGAAATTTCGGCAGCAGGAGTAGCGCAGGTAGTGATATTGGCAGCACTGTGTGCTTTGGTAAGCATTCTGGTGTGCTTGGTGTTTCACAAAACATCTCTTTTATACCGTAAATTTTTACGCAATCCCTATCTGCGGATAGCAGTAGGCGGAATTTTGGTAATCGGGCTTGCTATGCTGCTGGGGACGCGTGACTATCTTGGCGCAGGTATGCCGGTGATTCAGCGTGCTATCAATGGAGAAGCCAGGCCGGAGGCTTTTATTCTCAAACTGCTGTTTACAGCACTGACGCTCGGCGCAGGATTTAAAGGCGGTGAAATTGTTCCTTCCTTTTTTATCGGTGCAACGTTTGGTTGTATAGCTGCGGGGTTTCTGGGGCTTCCGCCGGAATTTGCCGCAGCATTGGGACTGGCGGCAGTGTTTTGTGGAGTGACAAATTGCCCGGTTTCTTCGTTTGTTCTGAGCATGGAACTGTTTGGCGCACAGGGAGCGTTATATTTTCTGCTGGCCGTTTCTGTCAGCTATGCGCTTTCAGGATATTACGGCCTGTATAGCAAACAGAAAATTCTCTATTCCAAAACCCGCCCGGTATTTATCGATGTACAGACAAAATAAAAAAAGCTTCTACTTTTTCTGTTTCAAGAAAAGTAGAAGCTTTTTTTATTTATGATAGCCGGCAGCGGAAATCCTCATACCCGAAGGATTTGACTACCCGGAAATCCCCCTGCATATCCCGGCGCACAATGGCCGGCAGGGGCATCCCGTTAAAGGTGTTGTTTTTCACCATGGTATACAGCGCCATGTCCTCAAAGACCACATAGTCCCCCTCTTGTAAGGGCTTATCAAAGGAATAATCTCCAATGACATCCCCCGCCAGACAGGTAGGCCCGGCAAAGCGGTAGGTATGGGCTTTTTCCCCCGGCTCTCCGCTGTCCTTCACCGGCGGACGGTAGGGCATTTCCAGCACGTCCGGCATATGGCAGGCGGCGGAGGTGTCCAGTATGGCGATATCAATGCCGTTGTGGACGATTTCCAGCACCTGAGATACCAGGAATCCTGCCCGCAGCACTACGGCTTCGCCGGGTTCCAGATAGACTTCCACCCCATAGGTCTCCCGCAGGTGCTTCACCAGGCGAATGAGCCGTTCCCGGTCATAGTCAGGCCGGGTGATGTGGTGGCCGCCGCCCAGATTCAGCCATTTCAGGCTGTGGAGATACTGGCCAAAGTTTTCCTCGAAGGCGTTGAGGGTGGTTTCCAGATCGCCAGAGTTCTGTTCGCACAGAGTATGCAGGTGCAGTCCGTCCAGCATGGACAGGATGCTCTCGTCAAAATTGGCCTTGGTGGTGCCCAGCCGGGAACCGGGCGCGCAGGGGTCATAAATGGCGTGGCCCTCCTGGGTGGAGCATTCAGGATTGATGCGCAGGCCGATGGATTTCCCTGCGGCCTTTGCCTTTTCGCCGAATTTCTTCACCTGCAAGGGCGAGTTAAAGACGATGTCGTCGGCATAGCGGAGAATCTCATCGAACTCCTCCGGCCGGTAGGCGGGGGAGAACACATGGGTCTCCCCGCCAAATTCCTCATGGCCCAGCCGGGCTTCATACAGGCCGCTGGCGGTGGTGCCCGCCAGATATTGCTTCAAAAGAGGATAGGTGTCGGACATGGAAAAGGCCTTTTGTGCCAGCAGGATTTTGCATCCCGCTTTTTCCGACACATCCTTTAAAATTTCAAGATTGTGGATCAGCAGGCTGTCGTCCACCAGATAATAGGGGGTAGAAAGCCCCGGAGAAACAAACCGCTCCATCTTAGTCCACCAGCACCGGGTTTTCGTTGATCTGCCACGGCAGCCCCCATTTGTTGAGTGCGTCCATGTACGGATCGGGATCGAATTCCTCGGTCGTATAAACGCCGGGCTTCTGCCAGCTGCCGTTCAGCATCATCATAGCGCCAATCATCGCAGGCACACCGGTGGTGTAGCTGATAGCCTGAGAACCAACCTCTTTGAAGCATTCCTGATGGTCGCAGACATTGTAAATGTAAGCGGTTTTTTCTTTGCCGTCCTTGATACCGGTAAAGATGCAGCCGATGTTGGTCTTGCCGACGGTGCGGGGGCCAAGGGAAGCCGGGTCGGGCAGCAGCGCTTTCAGGAATTGAATGGGGACGATCTGCTGCCCCTCAAATTCGATGGGGGTGGTGGAGAGCATTCCAACATTTTCCAAGCACTTCATGTGGGTCAGATAGCTCTGACCGAAGGTCATGAAGAAGCGGATCCGCTTCACGCCGGGAATGTTTTTCGCCAGGGATTCAATTTCTTCGTGGTGCAGCAGGTACATATCCTTCTGGCCGACCTGGTCGAAGTTGTATTCCCGTTTGATGCTCATTGCAGGGATTTCGACCCAGTGGCCGTTTTCCCAGTAAGAGCCGGGAGCAGAAACCTCGCGCAGGTTGATCTCCGGGTTAAAATTGGTGGCAAAGGGGTAGCCATGGTCACCGCCATTGCAGTCGAGAATGTCGATGGTGTGGATTTCGTCAAAGAGGTGCTTCTGGGCATATGCACAGAACACCTGGGTGACGCCGGGGTCAAAACCTGTGCCGAGGAGGGCGGTCAGGCCGGCTTTCTCAAATTTTTCCTTGTAAGCCCACTGGTAGCTGTAGTCGAAGTAAGCGGAAAAACCTTCTTCTTTGCAGCGTTTTTCGTAAGCGGCCTTCCATTCGGGATCATCGAGGTTTTCGGGTTCATAGTTGGCGGTATCGAGGTAGTTCACGCCGCAGGCAAGGCAGGCGTCCATAATGGTCAGGTCCTGATACGGAAGGGCAATGTTCATAACGAGGTCGGGTTTTTCCTCCTTGATGAGGGTGCAGAGCTCGTCAAAGTTGTCGGCGTCTACCTGGCGGGTAGTGATTTTAGTGGAAGTTGTGCCTTCCAGCTTCTCTTTCAGCGCGTCGCACTTGGACTTGGTGCGGCTGGCGATGCAGATCTCCTCAAATACTTCGCTGTTCTGGCAGCACTTGTGGATGGCAACGGAAGCCACGCCGCCGCAGCCGATAATCAATGCTTTTCCCATAGTAATCATCCTCCTGTTTTTTCATCGGAATTTTATTATTTTACAAATAAAAATTTGAATATCATTTTAGTATTCAAACTCTACAATCTCACCGTTTTTAGGGTGGTATCCATTACAAAGAGATTGAATCAGCATCCCATGGCAAGCGACAATCACTTTTGGATAATGCCTATATTGAGCAAGGACAGGTAAGACTCTTTTGCGTATGGTATCCATATCCTCCCAGTCTGACTCTTTATTAGCAAGATACCGCCCATGATTCTCAACGAATTCACGGTAGTTATTTTCTGCTGTTTTATCATCTTCATAGATGTAATTTTTATTTGCCATCCATTCATGCAAATCTGTTTCAATCGCAATATCTATTTGAAGCTCTTTTGAAAGAATCGCGGCTGTTTGCACTGCCCTTGTGTAGGGGGAAGATAAAATAATATTCGCACTACATAGCCGTTCATCTTTTGCTGTATTCTTAATTTCTTCTACACCATCTGCGCTCAAAGGGGATAAATTTACTCCAAACCCCTGATAAATTTTTTGATTTCGCTCTGAATAGTCTGTTTTTCCATGCCGAATCAAATAAAAAATCGCCATGATTCAAACCTCCAAACAGTTTTTAAAAAACAGCACAACACAAAAGCTATCCTTGATTTTCAATTTACAGACTGGTTTCAATAAAATGAGGGTACTGTTCCCAGTAGGCCCGATACACCCGGTCTTTTCCGTCCAGATTCAGCTGGTACATCCGGAAAACCACAGGGAAGTTCTTGGGCTGCCACTGTTCCCGGTAGGAATACTGGTATTTCATTCCCAGTTTCTGCATCACCGCGCCGCTTCGGGGATTGTTGACATCGTGGGTGGCGGTGATATAGGGGATAGAATCCTGGCGCAGCTGCTCCACCACGGCTTTGGCCGTTTCGGTGATGATACCCTGATGCCAATACTCCTTGCGCAGGCCGTAACCAAAATCCCGGCTTTCATTGTCGCTGACATTTACATACCCGATGGGCTGGTTTTCTTCCCGCAGACACACGGCATAGTGGTAGCTTTGAGGGCGGCTATACTGGGACAGGTACCGCTCCTGCAAATGCTGCCGGGCTTCTTCCAGCGTTTTCACCGGAAACCACGGCAAAAAGGTATTCACTTCTTCGTCCCGCAAAATCTCAAAGAGGGCGGGAGCGTCCTCGGGGGTAAACCGCCGGAGAATCAGCCGGGGCGTCAAAAGAGTAGGGGTGTTTTCCATATGATTTCCCTTTACTTTTCCAGCGCCAGCAGCATTTCCCGCAGAATCTTGCACGCCGCCATGGCGGAAATTCCGCTGGGGTCATAGTGGGGGCTCAGTTCGTTGATATCGCAGGCCACCACATTGGCCTTCCGGCACACCAGCGTGGCCGCTTTCCGAAGCTGGTCAAAGGTCACGCCGCCGGGCTCCGGCGTACCGGTTCCCGGGAACACGGACGGGTCCATGACGTCCAGATCCACGGTGAAATACACCGGCACATTTCCCAGTTTGTCCAGCGTCTCTTCCAGCCCTTCAAAGTCGAATTTCCGGGTGGTCACATGGTCTTTTCCAAAGACAAATTCCTCCCGGTCGCCGGAACGGATGCCAAACTGGAAGATCTTCCCGTCTCCGATAATATCCCAGCACCGGCGGATGACGCAGGCATGGGACAGCTTCACGTCCAGATAGTCTTCCCGGAGATCGGCGTGGGCGTCAAAGTGAATAATATGGATATCCGGATATTTTTCCGCCGCAGCCCGGAAAGCGCCCAGCGTTACCAGATGTTCGCCGCCCAGCATAAAGGGCCGCTTTCCGTCTGCCAGAATGGTTCTGGCCCGCTCCTCGATGGCTTCCAGCGCCAGCTGACTGCTGCCGATGCACAGCTCAATATCGCCGCTGTCGAAAAAGGCATAATCGGTCATGTCCTTGTCCTGATAGGGGCTGTAAGTCTCCATACCAAAGGACTGGTGGCGGATAGCACTGCTGCCGAAGCGGGTACCGGGGCGGTAGGAAGTGGTGGAATCAAAGGGCGCGCCGAACAGGACAGTAGAAGCGTCCTCGTATTCCGCGTCGCAGCCCAGAATGGTCTCAATATTTTTATTCAACATCAGATAACAGCTCCTCTACATAGCGGGGAAGATAGAACGCGCCCTTGTGCAGGGTGGTGGTGTAATAGCGGCAGCCAAGGCCCCGCATATTCCACCGGGTTTCATTCAGGTCCCGCAGGGGATGGTATTTTTTAGAAGCAAAGCCGAACAGCCAGTGCCCGGAGGGGTAGGTGGGGATATGGGCCTGATACACCTTGTGGATGGGGAAGGAAGCGGCGATATTCTTGTGAGCCCGCTGGCAGGCGTGGGCGTCGTCGTCATAGAAGGGGCTCTCGTGCTGGTTCACCATGATGCCGTCCTCTTTCAGGGCCTTGAAGCAGTTGCCGTAAAATTCCCGGGTAAACAGCCCTTCGCCGGGGCCAAAGGGGTCGGTGGAGTCCACAATAATCAAATCGTATTCGTTTTCGCAGAAACGGATGAACTTGAGGCCGTCCTCATAGTGGATATTCAGCCGGGGGTCGTCGAGACAGCAGGCGGTTTTGGGCAGGTATTTCTTGCAGACCTCCACCACCAGCGGGTCAATTTCCACCATGTCGATGGTCTCGATTTCGGGATACCGAACCAGCTCCCGCACCACACCGCCGTCACCTGCGCCGATGACCAGTACCTTTTTTACATTGGGATGCACGGCCATGGGAATGTGGGTGATCATCTCGTGGTAGATGAACTCATCCTTTTCCGTGAGCATCATATAGCCGTCCAGCGTGAGGAAGCGGCCGAATTCCGGGGATTCAAACACGTCAATGCGCTGAAATTCGCTTTTGCCGCTATAGAGCTGACGGTCTACCCGAATGGAGAGCTTCACATTGGGGGTCTGGGCTTCCGAGAACCAGAAATTCACAAGTATCAATCCTTTCTATCACTAAATGCACAGGGAAAATTCATTACACCCCGTTCATGCCGCGGATGACGTTCAGCCGCTCGATGCCCGGGTCTTCGGGGCCGGTCATGGAGCAGCCCTTTTCCTTGGCGTATTCGATGTAGTCCAGTATTTCCTCGGTAATTTCCTCGCCGGGGGAAAGAATCGGGATTCCGGGCGGGTAGCACATGACAAACTCACTGCAAATGCGCCCACAGGTGCGGCGCAGGGGCAGCGATTCCTTATCCGCATAAAAAGCCGCCTGGGGCGATACCGCCACAATCGGCTCAATGTATTCCTGTACCATCAAATCGTTTTTCGGGCCGCTGTAGCGCCGGCGGATTTCCGCCATGGCGCTGACCAGACGTTCCACTTCGCGCTGACGGTCACCGATGGAGAGATAGGCCAGAATATTGCCCAAATCGCCGAATTCAATCTGGATATCGTATTCGTCCCGAAGCAAATCGTATACTTCGATGCCCGCCAGACCGATATCCAGCGTATTCACTGACAGCTTGGTCACATCAAAATCATAAATACTGTCCCCGTTAATCAATTCTCGGGAATAGGCGTAATACCCGCCGATGCGGTTGATCTCGGAGCGGGCATATTCCGCCAGCCTGACTACTCCGGCAAAGGCTTCCTTGCCCCGCAGCGCCAGGTTCCGGCGGGAAATATCCAGGCTGGACAGCAGCAGATAGGAGCCGCTGGTAGTCTGGGTCAGGTTGATAATCTGCCGCACATGGCCCTCCTGCATGGCCGGGCCAGTGAGAAGCAGAGAACTCTGGGTCAGGCTTCCGCCGGACTTGTGCATGGACACCGCCGCCATATCCGCCCCCGCCGCCATGGCGGAAACAGGCAGGTTTTCTCCAAAATAGAAGTGGGTGCCGTGGGCTTCGTCCGCCAAACACAGCATCCCGTATTCGTGGGCCAGCTTGACAATAGAGCGCAAGTCGGAGCAGATGCCGTAATAGGTGGGGTTGTTCACCAAAACCGCTTTGGCGTCCGGATTCTTGCGGATGGCCATTTCCACGTCCTTCACGCTCATGCCCAGCGGGATGCCCAATCGGTCATCACAGGCCGGGTTTACATATACCGGAACCGCGCCGCACAGCACCATAGCACCCATAACACTGCGGTGGACGTTTCGGGGCAGGATAATCTTTTCGCCCCGTTTGGCAACGGACAGAATCATACTCTGAACGGCGGAGGTGGTTCCCCCCACCATTAAAAAGGCGTGAGCTGCCCCGAAGGCCTCGGCTGCCAGCTCCTCCGCTTCCCGGATGACGGAAATTGGGTGACACAGGTTGTCGAGGGGCTTCATGGAGTTCACGTCCATACGCATACAGGTTTCGCCCAAAAGGGCCGTCAGCTCTGGGTTGCCCCGGCCCCGCTTATGGCCGGGCACGTCAAAGGGGACGACCCTCATTTTCTGAAATTTTTCCAACGCCTCATAAATGGGCGCCCGTTCCTGAGAAAGCGGCATGGTTCATTCCCCCTCAATAAATATTCCGCCCGCTGAAAATTTCAATCATTTCCTGCCGCAGGCTGTCCATAATGGCCAGCCGGGTCTGGGGCGGCAGCTCGTACACATCGGTATTGAACAGGTAGTTCTGCAAATTGACTTCCTTCACCATCATTTTGGTATGGAACAGGTTGGCTTCATACACATTGATATCAACCGTATCATAACGGCGAAGGATTTCTTTATCGATATAATCCTGAATGGAGGTGATTTTGTGGTCGAGGAACAATTTCTGCCCGTCCACATCCCGGGTAAAGCCCCGTACCCGGTAGTCCATGGTGATAATGTCGGAATCAAAGGAGTTAATCAGGTAGTCCAGGGTAGAAAGGGGCGTAATCTCCCCGCAGGTGGCCACATCAATATCCACACGAAAAGTGGCAAGGCAGGTGTCGGGATGATATTCAGGATAGGTATGCACCGTCACATGGCTTTTGTCCAGGTGGGCCAGCTGGGTCTCCCCCTGTACGGGAATCATCGAGCCTTCGGCAATCAAAATGGTAACCGACGCCCCCTGCGGCTCATAGTCCTGCCGGGAAACATTCAGCACTGTAGCGCCGATCATGTCGGTAAGACGCGTGAGGATATTGGTCAGACGTTCCGAATTATACTGCTCGTCAATATAGGCGATATAGTCCTTTTGCTCCCTTGGCGTTTTGGCATAACATACATCATAGATATTGAAGCTCAGGGCTTTTGTCAGGTTATTAAAGCCGTATAATCTCATTTTCTGCTCCATCATGTATCCTCCTGCATAGGAATAATCCCACATTCCCCAAAATCATAATAATCATAAAATTTGAGTAAATCAAAATAACCAAAGAAAAACGCAGGTGACGTTAGCCATCACCTGCGGTACATCATTTCTGAGTATATGTCCGGAATGGGAAAAACTTCATGCGGACGCACGGTTTCCGGATTCTACAGAGTTCAGAGTCTATATAGCAAATATCTCACTTTTACCACTCTTATTGATTGTTTCACAAGTTGATGTGCAAAGCACCGGTTATAAAGTGACCAACTTATAAAATTTGAGTATACACTCCATCAATAAGGCAACCAGCGTTGCCAATCGGCAGTTGACCCGGCTGTCCGTATGGCCTTAACCCAACAATGGGTGGTCAAAAATATTTGCATGAAACTCCGTAAAAGTCATCATTCCATTGCTATTTTATACTACACTTTTTCGGTGGAAAAGTCAAGATGAAAACCTGCCCAAAAAGCCTGTGGAAAGTCCGGCAGAACAAAATGAAAATTATGTGGTTTGGAAGTGAGAAGAAGCAAATTCGCCAAACACCTGCCCGATCAGGCAGTGCCCGGCCTGATTGGGATGAATCCCATCTGTACACAGCAAATCACGGCAGTTTTTAGCAGCCAGAAAGGGAGTACGCACATCGACCAGGGCAGCATGATTTTCAAGTGCGGTACGGCACAGCGCGTTGGAATACATTTCCTGATGACGATAGATGGTCTGAATATCACCGCCCAGCCAGTCCAGAATGGCTTTTTTATCAAGCCCGGCGCGGCAAAACCAGTCAAAATAACGCTGTGCATCAATAGGCGGAAGACTCATGACGATGGGCAAAATATGATGTGATTGCAATAAAAGAATCATCTTCCGGCAGCTGCTGATAAATTCCGGAAGCGGGGTGTTGGGTTGATGCTCGGCTTTTGGATTTTCTGAAATGGCGGCCCAATTGTAATCGCAGTCGTTTCCGCCATATTCCAGTACTACCGCATCACATGAAAGGCCTTTATCCAGTGCACGCGAAAGCTGCTCAAGTCCTTTTGTTACGGTGCAGCCAAACTTTGCCCGATTTGCAATTGCGAGCGGGTATTCTTCTTCCAGATATTGCCATCCGCTCTCTTTTGGAACAACATATTTTTCAGAGTGATCCAGTTCAATCCCTTTGAGAATAGAATCTCCATATATCTGTATTTTGCGAAGAAGCTCCATTTTGAAATCTCCTTTTCGACAAATTATTATCTAGTGTTTAAAACTATATCTTATAATAACTCTAATTATAAAAAATAGTCTTAATAATCTGTGAATTTTTTGTGTTTGCTTCGCAAAAAATCTGAAAAGAGAAGGAGAAGGCAAAAAGAAACCCCCACATCGGGAAAGGAAATCCGATGCGGGGAGAAATCAGGCAAAGTCTGCCCAGACTGGACTGCCGGTTTGCCGTGTCTGTTTCATGTCCAGTACGCGTTGGTTCGCGCTTCCGCGAAAATTCAAGTCAATATCGCGCTGTTCCAACAGGAAGGGGCCATCGACCAGATAGTCGGCCTGTTCCAGCAGTGCGTGTACGGCAGGATCGTCCATAGCTTGAAGCTGTTCCAGGGTCCAGCCGGAATAGACCATCACATCCATTCCGCGGGTGTGGATTTTTTTTGCCAGCTCAGCCAATGGGCCGGGTTGGCAGAAAGGCTCTCCGCCGCTGAATGTTACGCCGCGCAGCAGCGGGTTTTGACAAATCTCTTCAAAAATTGAATCAATGTCACGCACCGTGCCGCTATCAAAATCGTGAGAACCGGGATTGTGGCAGCCAGGGCAATGATGGGGACAGCCCTGCACAAATACTGCATAGCGGAACCCTGGGCCATCCACCACAGATTCCTCTACCGTACCGAAAAGGCGCAGTGTCATTTCCAATCCATATTCCTCCTAATTTTTAATTTACAATATCTGTCCGGCAGCGGACTGATAAATTTCCCGAGGGCCGGCCATAGCATATCCAATACCGGCTTCTTTCATTGCATGCAGTACTTTTTCCAGCTCCTGTCCAGGGTTGCTGCTGTTCAATTCTGCGCGGCACAGATGCCCGCCCAAAGTCAATGCATGATAGGGGGCTTCCAATCGGATGCGCTGATAGACATCTACAGAGCCGTCTTCGGGAATCAGGAACGATTCCGTATACTTGTCCCGGTCCGTGATGCCGGGGATTTCACCGAATTTTTTCCGATCCAACCGGGCAAAACGCATAGCAGTGCCTTTGTTGGGAGTAGCGATAAGATTCCAGTTCAGTCCGGTTTCGCGGCACTGCCGCTCCATAAAGTCAGCCATATAACCGATAATTTTCAGCCCCAGCTGCTGGCTTTCGGAGGATTCCCCGTGATGGTGGCCGGTCAGCACACGCAGCGCTTCTGCAAGGCCCACAAAACCGATGCTGAGGGTACCCTGGCGCAGGACCTTGCCAACCAGGTCATCGTGGTACAGTGCATCTGAACCAAGCCAGACGCCCTGCCCCATGAGGAAGGGGTAGTTATATGCACGGCGATTGCTCTGAATTTCCATGCGCTGACGAAGCTGGCGGACAACCAGCATCAGGCGTTTATCCAGCAGCTGGAAAAAGCGTGCAGAGCTGTGGTTGGATTCCAAAGCGATGCGGGGAAGGTTGATAGAAGTAAAGCTCAGATTTCCCCGGCCGCAGGAAGTGACGCAATCCGGTTCGGCTGTGTTTTCCATCACACGGATGTTGTTTCCCTGATAAGCAGTTTCGGTGCGGTAATCACCTGCATGATACCAACGTGCATTGAAAGGTGCATCCAGGAAGGAAAAATGCAGAGAAACACGTTTGCAGGCTACCTGAATCGCCATGCGGAATAAGTCGTAATTGGGGTCGCCGGGGTTCAGGTTGACGCCTTCTTTCAGCTTGAAGATGTGGACAGGGAAGATAGGCATACCGCCGTCGCCCAATCCTGCTTCAATCGCCAACAGAAGATTACGAATCACCATGCGCCCCTGTGGGGTGGTGTCTGTACCATAATTCAGTGAGCTGTAGGGGACCTGTGCACCTGCCCGGGAGTTCATGGTGTTCAGATTGTGAATCAGGGCTTCCATAGACTGCCAGCATGCATCATTCGTTTCGGTTTCCGCTTTTAGTACAGCATACTGGTGGGCGGCCTTTGCCTGTTCCTGGGAAATTGCCTGAAAACCGTTTTCAGCCTGATGTGCAGGCAGCCAGCCAATGACATGGCCGCCATATACATCCGTGCGGCAGAATGCCAGATCGCGCCCCAGCTCACGCTTGAGCTCTTCAATCAGGGCAATTGCATCATGATGTGAAAAATCCATCATAATCTGCAAATACTGGGCCAGCGCAGCAAAGTAAGCTTTTCTGTAGGTTTTATCGATACCCGGCGCCATAGCATAGTCGAAATTGGGAATTCCCTGGCTTTCATGCATTTCGTTCTGGTTGGCCTGAATGGCAATGCAGGCAAGGGCGGTATAGCTGCGGATATCATTGGGTTCACGCAAATAACCGTGGCCAGTTGAAAAACCGCCATGAAACAGGGTGACAGGGTCAATCTGGCAGCTGGTTTCTGTCAGCGCATAAAAGTCTTTGTCATGGATATGGATATCGCCGTCATGATGAGCGGCCGAAATATCGGGCGGGATGACGTTGGCGTCATAAAAAACTTTGGCCCCTTCCGAACCATATTCCAGCATGGTACCCATCGCGGTATCTTCATTGATGCCGCGGTATTCCTGTTCTTCACGGTTCACGCGAAAAGTAAGGTTTTCATAGGTCTTCATGAGGTTCGGGTCAAATTCCCGCGCTTTTCGGTGTTCATCGCGATATAAAATATAAGCCTTGGCAGTTTGGGCATAACCATGGGAGATGAGCGCTTCCTCTACCAGATCCTGTACCTGCTCCACGGTAGGGGTTTCATCCCCTTCCAGCGCACAGCGTGCAACCTGTTGGGTCAGCTCGTCCAGCTGCTGCGGAGAAAGCCGTTCCTGTGTCAGACGTATATTCGCTTTAAAAACAGCGCTGCGGATCTTGGAAGCGTCAAAGGGCGCCAGCTCACCGCTGCGCTTGCGGATTTGTGGTTCCATCGTTGGGCCTCGGCCTTTCTATATGAGATTTGCCCGGTGGATTCCGGGCAGATTATCTCTATTGTACTTCCCTATACTGTCAATGTCAAGAAACATTTCAGAGTAAAATTCTATATATTGTGTAAATGAATCAATAATATACAAAAAGTATACTATATGTATTTGGGTAAATTTTGGCAGAATTCGTTCTGTATATGAAAAAGGACCCGATAGATCGGGCTCTTTTTCAGCTTAGAACAGCGCCGAGACTTTCTGCCAGCAGCACGGCCTGCTCCAAATCAATTTTTGTTTTTTTCATACGTGCGTTTTTCATATCAGTGCCTTCCAGCTTGGCGCCGCGGAGATCCGCTTCTTTAAAATTAGCCTCCCGTACGACAGCACCCCGCAGATCGCATCCGGAAAGATTGGATTTTTCCAGGTCTGCTTCTGCAAAATTAGCGCCGTTAAAGTTACAGGAAGCAAAGTCCATCTTTTTCAAACAGCAGCCTTCCCATATGGAAAAGGAAAAGTTTCCGCCTGTAATGGTCAGCCCGGTGACAACTGCACCGGAAAAATTACTTCCGCTGCCTTTGCACTCTTCAAAAGAAGCGCCAAACAGGTTTGTACCGTGAAAAGTGCAATTTTCAAATGCGGAGCGCACGTGATGGCTGCCTGAAAGCTGCGCAAACGAAAAATCGCAATTGACAAACCGGCAGCGGTTGGTTTCGAGTCCGGTCATAACTGCCCCATAAAAACGACAAGAAACAAAGACCTTCCCCTGAAGAAAAATATCCTCAAACTCTTCCTCACCAAGATCTTTGTTAGAATATTCATTTTCTGAGAGCATGGGTTCACCTCTTCTGAAAAATCAGGGCAGGATATCTGTGGAAGCAGCGCGCCCTTTTTGCCAGCCAATTAACTGCTCAATCAACGGAAGCAGAGAAAGTCCGTCCGGAAGAATCTGATATTCAACGCGGGGCGGAATTTCCTGATACTGCTGGCGGGTAACCAGCCCGAACTGGCAAAGCTCACGCAGACTCTGGCTCAGCATCATATCGGTAATACCGGGAATCTCGCTTTTAATTCGTCCATATCGCAGTCCATCGCCTTCGCGAAGAGACCACAGTACTTGCAATCTCCATTTTCCTCCCAGCACATCCAAAGCCTGACGCAGATACACAACCCCATCCGAATCAATGTCTGAAACATTCGGCTCTTTTATTTTTATTTCCGTTAGAGTGGGTTCTAAAACGGGTTTTGGAGCCTCCT
>DVIY01000253.1 GCA_018710915.1 Candidatus Gallacutalibacter pullistercoris | reverse complement strand
CGCCGTACGGCGCCCCTCTTTCACAGGCTATTGCGCTTATTTGCACTGGAAGGTGCTGCACTCTGTATCGCCTTTGTCGCTTACCGATGCACAGCAGCCATCTACACATACGCTTGCAGCAGAGCAGCAGCCCTGTGCATTGTATTCGCAGCGGCGGGCATCGCAGTGAATCTGTGTGGACTGTGCGCCGTGCACAGCATTCTGTGCAGGGTATGCACCCTTCTCCTGATAAGAAGAGCAGCAGGTCTGGCTTTTCACGCTGGCGCCGGAACCGGTTACATGGATTGCCGGAAGTGCACAGCAGCCTGCCTGATAGTGCGCGCAGGAGCTTACCTTACATTCAAGTTTGTTCATCTGGCTTCATCCTTTCCTGAATCAATTCAAAGCAAAAGACGGATTTCAGGATTTTTTGAAAAGCAGCTATGTGGAATCATCGCTGCTTTTCAGTGAATCCCGATATAGTATGGCCCATTCTTCCGGCCGGTATCCGGCAAAATCCAGATTTTTTTTGCAGCAGAATTCCATTTCCCATGTTTATCTTTTTATCATCAAAGCATCTGCGGTGCAGAAAAGCCATTGTATCCCGGCTGCATGGCGGATGTTCATTCTACAGGAGGTATTTGGATATGAATTTTAAAATCATCGGAACGGGAAGCGCCCGTCCCGCCTGCGTCAAAACCAACAACGACCTCGCAGAATTCCTTGACACCTCGGACGAGTGGATTCGCACCCGGACCGGCATTGAAGAGCGCCACGTATGCCAGGACGAAACACTGACAGATCTGGCTACAGCTGCCGCCAAAGCCGCGCTGGAAAACTCGGGAACCGACCCGCAGGAGCTTGATTTTGTCATCTGCTCCACCATCCGCGGGGATTATATCACCCCTTCTCTGGCCTGCGTAGTGGCCAGGAATCTGGGAATCCACTGCATGGCATTTGATATCAACGCCGCATGCTCCGGCTTTATTTATGCGCTGGATTGCGCCACTGGCTATTTTGAGCGCGGCCGCGCCAAAAAGGGCTTGATCGTTTCTGCAGAAGCAATGTCTAAAATGGTGGACTGGCATGACCGCGCCACCTGTGTGCTGTTTGGCGATGCTGCCGGTGCCGTGGTGCTGGAACAGGGCGACAGCCTGCTGGCCTCGACGCTTAGTTCGGACGGAAATACCGAAGTGCTTTCAATTCCCCATGTGAACGGAAATTCTCCTTTCAGCGACAGCAAAGAAGAGCCGCATTACCTGTATATGAATGGCCAGGAAGTTTATAAATTCGCAGTAAACGCCATGTCTACCGGCTTGACTACCGTGATGGAAGAAGCCGGCCTTGCTCCCGAGCAGATTGACCATGTATTCCCCCATCAGGCAAATATCCGCATTATCCAGACTGCCATGCGCAAGCTGAAAATCCCGCATGACCGTTATCGCATCAACATCTCGCACTACGGCAACACCTCTTCTGCCTGCATCCCCGTTCTGCTGGACGAGATGAACCAGGCCGGAAAACTGCAGCGCGGGCAGATTATTGCCATGACCGCTTTCGGCGGCGGCCTGACTACCGGTGCAATGGTCATTCGCTGGTAAGAGAATTTTTCACTGCAAATTTCAGTCTGTTTTTTGGAAATTATTGCAAAAAATCTCGTCTTTTTTTGCTGATATAGGAGGAATCAGCGATTCCTTTCAAAAAAACTTGAAAAAAAAGAGAAAAAAGGCTATTGTATATAGGATATGGAGATGATGTCTGTGAAATCATGTACCTGTACAGCGGTTTTACTGGCGTTTTCTCTTCAATAAAGCTTTGGTTTTCAAAGTAATTGTCTTTCAAATTTAAAAACGCAAGATTTTCTGAGAAGGAGTGTTTATCTATGATCCATACACCGATTTGTGAGATGCTGGGTATCCAGTATCCCATTTTCCAGGGCGGCATGGCGTGGGTAGCCGACGCCAGCCTGGCTTCGGGTGTTTCCAACGCAGGTGGTCTGGGCATTATCGCTGCTATGAACTCCAACGGCGAGCAGCTGCGGGCAGAAATCCGCAAGTGCCGTGAGATGACGGACAAGCCCTTCGGCGTGAATATTATGCTGATGAGCCCCTTTGTGGAGGAAACCGCTAAAGTGGTCATTGAGGAAAAGGTACCCGTCATCACCACCGGTGCAGGCAACCCCAGCCGTTATATGGAAGGCTGGCTGGCAGCAGGCATCAAGGTCATCCCGGTTGTAGCTTCTACCGGCGTTGCCCGGATGGTGGAAAAGCACGGTGCAGCCGCAGTCATCGCCGAGGGCGGCGAAAGCGGCGGCCATATCGGCGAGATGGCCACTATGCCGCTGGTTCCCCAGGTATGCGATGCGGTTTCCATCCCGGTGCTGGCAGCAGGCGGCATTGCAGACGGCCGCGGAGTTGCTGCTGCCCTGATGCTGGGCGCTGTGGGCGTACAGGTCGGCACCCGCTTCCTGGTTGCCAAGGAGTGCACCATCAGCCAGGTGTATAAGGATAAGGTCCTCAAGGCAAAGGATACCGATACGATTGTTACCGGCAAGCGTCTGGGCCACCCCATGCGCTCCCTGAAAAACCCCTTCTCCAGAGAATTTGCCAAGTTGGAATATGATACCTCCATCACTGCAGAAGAGCTGGAAAAAATGGGCCTGGGCGCACTGCGCCGCGCTGCCCGTGAGGGCGACGCCAAGGGCGGCACTTTCCTGGCAGGACAGGTATCCGGCATGATTCAGAAGGAGCAGACCGCTTCCGAAATCATCACCGAGATGTTCACCGAGGCAGAAGAAATCCTGAAAGGAGCCACAAAATGGGTAAAGTAGCATTTCTTTTCAGCGGACAGGGCGCACAGTATCCCGGAATGGGAAAATCCCTGTGCGATGCCAGCGCCGCTGCCAGATATACCTTTGAGCAGGCGGACGCTGTCCGCCCCGACACCTCCAAGCAGTGCTTCGAGGGCACCAAAGAGGAACTGAGCCAGACCATCAACACCCAGCCCTGCCTGTACTGTGTGGATTTGGCCGCTGCCGAAGCCCTGCGGGACGAGGGAATCGTGCCCGATGCTGTGGCAGGCTTTTCTCTGGGCGAGATTGCTGCGTTGACTTTTGCCGGTGTGTTCTCCCGCAAAGACGGCTTCTCCTTTGTGTGCAAGCGCGGCGAGCACATGAGCGAAGCCACCAAGAAGACCGGCGGCAGCATGGCTGCTGTGCTGAAACTCAGTAACGAAAAGGTGAACGAGCTGGCTTCTGCTTATGACAAGGTTTTCCCCGTCAACTACAACTGCCCCGGACAGGTTTCTGTGGCCGGTGAAAAAGAGCAGCTGGACGCTTTCTGTGAGGACTGTAAAGCTGCCGGCGCCAGAGTGGTTCCCCTGGCTGTCAGCGGCGCTTTCCACTCCCCCTTTATGGATGAAGCTGCTGCCGCTCTGGCAGAAGAGCTGAAATCTATTCAGGTGCAGAAGGCCGGAATTCCGGTGTATTCCAACGCCAGCGCAGAGCTGTATCCCGAGGATGCAGACGCTATCCGCGCTTCCATTGCCACCCAGGTGAACCATCCTGTGCAGTGGCAGGCCATTCTGGAAAAGCTGCACGCAGACGGTTTTGACACCTTTATCGAGTGCGGCGCAGGCAAAACCCTGGCCGGTCTGGTCAAGAAGACCCTGAAGGGCGTTTCTATTTATAATGTAGAGGATGCCGACGGCCTGAAGGCTGTTGTGGAAGCTCTGAAAGTATAACTTTAAAAAGGAAGGTATCGTGACTATGATGCTCGAAAATAAAGTAGCTGTTGTTACCGGCGGTGCTGCTGGTATTGGCCGTTCCATCGCTCTGACTATGGCAAAAGAAGGCGCTAACATCGCGATTCTGGACGTATGCAAGCCCGAGACCGCCGAAGAAGCCTGCGCCCTCATCGCAGAGACCGGTGCGACCGTAAAGTTCTATCACTGCGACGTTTCCAACTTTGAGCTGGTGGACACCACCATCAAGCAGGTCATCGCAGACCTGGGCGGCGTGGATATCCTGGTGAACAACGCTGGCATTACCCGCGACTCCCTGCTGGTTTCCATGAAGGAAGAGGACTTTGACAAGGTTATCGCCATCAACCTCAAGGGCGTGTTCAACACCATTCACGCCTGCTACCATCACTTTATGCGCAAGCGCAGCGGCCGCATCATCAACATCTCTTCTGTTACCGGTCTGATGGGCAACCCCGGCCAGGCAAACTACACCGCTGCCAAGGCGGGCATTATCGGCCTGACCAAGACCACCGCCAAGGAGCTGGCTTCCCGCGGCGTGACCTGCAACGCTATTGCGCCCGGCTTTATCCAGACCGCTATGACCGACGTCCTCAGCGACAAGGCCAAGGACGCCATGCTGGGTGCTGTTCCCATGAAGCGTATGGGCCAGCCTGAGGATATCGCCAAGACCGCCCTGTATCTGGCCAGCGACCTGTCCTCTTATGTGACCGGCGAGGTCATCCGCGTAGACGGCGGTATGTGCATGTAATTGTAAACCGGCAAGCCCTGTAGCCTGACGGCCACAGGGCTGCCTGTATTCTGATTTTGATAGACTATCGGAGGTATCTTTTCATGAGACGAGTTGTGATTACCGGAGTTGGCGCCGTCTCCCCCGTCGGCAACACTGCGGAAGAAACCTGGAACAGCCTGATTGCAGGCAAAAACGGCATTGGCCCCATCACCCGCTTTGACACCAGCGACCCCGCCTGCAAGGTAAAGGTAGCTGCCGAAGTGAAGGATTTTGACCCCAGCCTGTATATGGAGAAGGGCGAGGTCCGCAAGACCGACCTGTATGCCCAGTACGCCATGGCTGCCGCTGTGCAGGCCATGAAGGACAGCGGCATTGAGGGAAAAGTGGATTCTGACCGTCTGGGTGTGTATGTTGGTTCCGGTATCGGCGGCATGAACACCTTTGTGGAAGAGTGCAACAAGCTGGAAAAGAGCGGCATGAAGCGCATTTCCCCCTTCTTTATCCCCATGATGATTTCCAATATTGCCGCGGGTAATATCGCTATCCGCTTCAAGGCAGAGGGCCCTTCCATGTGCGTAACCACCGCCTGCGCAACCTCTGCCCATGCGGTGGGTGAGGCATTCCACACCATCCGTTACGGCTATGCCGACGCCATGATTGCCGGCGGCGCAGAGGCTACCATCAACAAGCTGGCCGTAGCTGGCTTTACCAACTGTAAGGCCCTGACCACCGAAGAAGACCCCAACCGTGCTTCCATTCCCTTTGACAAGGAGCGCAGCGGTTTTGTGATGGGCGAGGGCGGTGCAGTTCTGGTGCTGGAAGAATACGAGCATGCAGTGGCCCGCGGCGCCAAAATTTACGCTGAAATCGTGGGTTATGGCAACACCAACGATGCCTACCACATGACCGCCCCCCATCCGGAGGCCAAGGGCGCTACCCAGAGCATCCGTCTGGCAGTGAAGGAAGCTGACATGCCGCTGGATGCCTGCCTGTATATTAATGCCCATGGTACCAGCACCCCTCTCAACGATAAAGCTGAAACGATGGCCTTTAAGATGGCCCTGGGTGAAGAAGCTGCTCACAAAGCTATGGTCAGCTCCACGAAGAGTATGACCGGCCATATGCTGGGTGCTACCGGCGCACTGGAAGCCATGGTTTGTGCCTACGTCCTGCGGGACGGCATTGTGCCCCCTACCATCAACTATCGAGAAGCTGACCCGGAATGCGATTTGGATTATGTTCCCAATGAGGCCCGTAAAGCCGATATTGAATATGCGATTTCTACTAATCTGGGCTTCGGCGGCCACAACGCCTGCCTGGTACTGAAAAAGATTTGAGAAAGGGTGGGCATTCATGAATCTGGAAGAAATCAGAACCCTGGCCGAGATTATGAGTGAAAACGGCCTGACCGCCATTGAAATTACCGAGGGTGAAAGCAACATCCGTCTGGAAAAAAATCCTCCGGCCTGTGTACCGGCAACACCCATGCCCATTCCGGCTGTGATGCCCGCCGCACCGGTGCAGGCTGCCCCTGCCGCAGAAGCTCCGGCACAGGAAAGCGCTGCTCCGGCTTCTGGAAGCTTCAGCAACCTCACTGAGGTCAAATCTCCCATGGTGGGCGTGTTTTATGACTCCCCCTCCCCTGAGGCTGACCCCTATGTGAAGGTTGGCGACAAGGTGAAAAAGGGCGACGTGCTGTGCATCATCGAAGCCATGAAGCTGCTCAACGAGATTACTGCCGAGCAGGACGGCGAGATTGTGGATATCTGCGCACACAACGCCGATGTTGTGGAGTATGGACAGACACTGTTCAAGATTTTTTAAGGAAACGAGGAGGAAGGTTTCATGAATCGTGAAGAACTGAAGGGAATCCTGCCTCACCGGGAGCCTATGCTGCTGGTGGACGAGGCGGAACTGGAAGAGGAAAACCTGGCCGTCGGTAAGTACACCGTCAAGGGGGATGAATACTTCCTTCAGGGCCATTTCCCCGGGATGCCCGTGATGCCCGGCGTGATTCAGCTGGAAATTATGGCCCAGACCTGCTGTGTACTGCTCAAGGACGAGGTAAAGGGCAAGAACACCTTCTATACCGGCATTGACAAGGCCCGTTTCAAGAACAAGGTGCTTCCCGGCGACACTCTGGTTATGAAGTGCAGCCTGGTGAAGAGCCGCCCGCCCTTCTATTTCGCACAGGGCAAGGGCTATGTCAACGGGAAACTGACCGTGAGCGCGGAGCTTTCCTTTGCGCTTCTGTAAAAGGAGGCGCCGCTGATGTTTTCAAAAATTCTCATCGCCAACCGCGGCGAGATTGCCGTGCGGATTATCCGTGCCTGTAAGGAAATGGGCATCTCCACGGTTGCGGTTTTCTCTGAGGCCGACCGCGAAGCCCTTCATGTGAGCCTGGCGGATGAAAGCGTCTGCATCGGCCCCGCGCCGGTGCAGGAAAGCTACCTGAATATGACGGCGATTATCTCCGCCGCTGTAGCGACCAAGGCCGAGGCCATCCATCCCGGTTATGGCCTGCTCTCTGAAAACGCCCGCTTTGCCGAGCTGTGCCAGCAGTGCCACATTGCCTTTATCGGCCCCAGTGCGGAAGTGATTTCCAAGATGGGCGACAAGGACATCGCCCGCAAGACCATGATGGCCGCCAACGTGCCCGTCATTCCCGGCTGCGACGTGATTGAGTCGGTGGAAGAAGCCCACAAAAAGGCTGACGAAATCGGCTACCCGCTGCTGGTCAAGGCCAGAAGCGGCGGCGGCGGACGCGGTATCCGCAAAGTGGAGCGCAGCGAAGATTTTGAGACGGCATTCCTCACCGCTTCCAGCGAGGCAGAAAAGGCCTTTGGCGACGGCGGCGTGTATATGGAAAAATTCCTGTACCCTGCCAAGCATATCGAGATGCAGCTGCTCTGCGACCAGCAGGGCAATGTGGTGGCGCTGGGCGAGCGTGAATGTTCTGTACAGCGCAAAAATCAGAAGCTGATTGAGGAAAGCCCCGCCAACACTCTGACCCCCGAAACCCGTAAGGAAATGATCGAGGTAGCTGTGCGCGCAGCAAAAGCCGCCAAGTATACCAGCGTGGGCACCATCGAATTTTTGATGGATCGGGACGGCAAGTTCTACTTTATGGAGATGAACACCCGTTTGCAGGTGGAGCACTCCGTCACCGAAATGGTGAGCAACGTAGATATCGTCAAATGGCAGATCCGCATTGCCGCAGGCGTGCCCCTTTCCTTCAAACAGGAAGATGTGCGCATGACCGGCCACGCCATTGAGTGCCGTATCAACGCGGAAAACCCGGACAAAGATTTCCGTCCCAGCTGCGGCAAAATCACCCTGCTCCATGTTCCCGGCGGCCCGCAGGTGCGTTTTGATACCGCTTTGTATCAGGATTATACCATCCCGCCCTTCTATGACTCTATGGTGGGTAAGCTGATTGTGTGCGCCCAGACCCGTGAAGAGGCCATCCGCAAGATGCAGGCCGCGCTCTGCGAGCTGATTGTGGAGGGTGTGGAACATAACGCCGAGCTGCATATGGAAATTCTCAGCGACCCGGAATTTGCCGGCGGCGATTACTATACCAATTACATGGAAAAACGGGAGAAAGCCCGGAATAAGGAGGTCTCCTGATGCTTCCCAAGGATTTATTCAAAAAACCCATGAACACGCTGGAGAGCGCTTATGAAAAGCTGACCAAAACGGCAGCTCCCGATGTTCCCAGCGAGATGTGCACGTCCTGCCCCGGATGCCGCGCCATGCTGTTCACCAGCGATTTGAGCGAAAATGATAATGTGTGCCCCAAATGCGGCCACCATTTCCGCATCAATGCCCGGCAGCGCATCAGCATCATCACTGACGAAGGCTCTTTTGAAGAACTGGACGGTGATTTGCGCTCCAAAAATGTGATTGGGTTCCCCAATTATGATAAAAAGCTCAAACATGCCTATCTGGACAGTGCTGAAAAAGAAGCTGTTGTCTGCGGTACGGCATCCATCGACGGCTGGCCCTGCTGCCTGTTCGTGATGGAGCCCTACTTTATGATGGGCAGCATGGGCACCATTGTGGGCGAGAAGATTACCCGCTTGTTTGAATACGCCACTGAGCACGGCCTGCCGGTCATCGGGTTCACGGTTTCTGGCGGCGCCAGAATGCAGGAAGGCATCCTATCTTTGATGCAGATGGCCAAGACCAGCGGTGCGGTAAAGCGCCACAGCGATGCGGGACTGCTGTATATTGCTGTCCTCACCGATCCCACCACCGGCGGCGTCACGGCCAGCTTTGCCATGGAAGCGGACATCACCCTGGCAGAGCCTAAGGCCCTGATCGGCTTTGCAGGCCCCCGCGTCATCGAGCAGACCATCCGCCAGAAGCTGCCGGCTGGATTCCAGCGGGCAGAGTTCCAGGTGGAAAAGGGCTTTGTGGATGAAGTGGTGCCCCGCAGCGAGCAGAAAGAATACCTGGCCCGGCTGCTGTCCTTCCATGCACCGGCAGAATCCCGCAAAGAGCAGAGAGAGGAGGCGGACGCAGAATGATTGAAGCATATGAGCGCGTTATGGCGGCACGGGCGAAAGGCCGTCCCACCAGCATGAGCTTTATCGAGAATATTTTTACCGACTTCACGGAAATGCACGGCGACCGCCGCTTTGCCGATGACAAGGCCATTGTGGCTGGAATTGCCCGGCTGAACGGGATGCCGGTAACGGTCATTGGTTTGGAAAAGGGCGTGGAACTGAAGGAAAAGGTTGCCCGTAATTTCGGTTCCGCTCATCCGGAAGGCTATCGGAAGGCCCTGCGCCAGATGAAGCTGGCAGAGAAGTTCCACCGCCCCGTAATCTGCTTTGTGGATACCTCCGGCGCCTACTGCGGCATTGCTGCCGAGGAGCGCGGACAGGGACAGGCGATTGCTGAAAACCTGATGGAAATGATGACCCTGAAAACCCCGGTGGTCTCCATTCTCATCGGTGAAGGCGGAAGCGGCGGCGCACTGGGTCTGGCTGTGGCCGATCAGGTGTGGATGCTGGAAAACTCCGTATATTCCGTCATCTCCCCCGAAGGCTGCGCCAGTATCCTCTGGAAAGACAGCGGCAAAATGAAGGAAGCCGCTGCCTGCCTCAAGCTCACCGCAGAGGATCTGTTCTCTCTGGGGGTCATTGAGAAGGTCGTTTCCGAGTACGACGGTGATTTTGAGCAGGTCTATGCAGAGCTGCGGGAGATGCTGGAGGAGACTATCCATGCAAATCTTCAGCTGCCTGTAGAGGAAATGCTGGAAAACCGGTATGCCCGTTTCCGTCGGATTGGCGGTTAAAAGTAGATACCCTAACACGAAAGCCAGCGTTTTTGAAACGCTGGCTTTCGATTTTTAAAGAAGATTTTTTCTAGTTGGATTTACATTGGTCAAAAGTTTTTTAGGGGAAACCCCAAGACGTGGGTTTCCCCTCGAAAACAGCCCACTGGGCTGTTTTCTCACCCCTTCCTGCGTTTCCTGATGCATAAAGAGTTCCGCTCTCTGCGGAGAGC
>DVIY01000252.1 GCA_018710915.1 Candidatus Gallacutalibacter pullistercoris | reverse complement strand
CCGTCTTTTTCAATATGTAATTTATGCAATGTTAATGAAAAAAACTTTTTTCTTTCAGAATACCCCCTGCTCTGGATGCTTATTTTGTGGAAAAGAGAAATCTTCTGTAATTTTATTTATAGTGCGATTTTTTCTTTTTTTAAAAACAGGAAACGAAAGGCTTTTTTGCATTATAATTGTAAATTATGCATAATTTTTTCTTCTTTTTTTAGAACCTCTTGCTGTCTTTTCCTCTTGAAGTATCGAAAAATGCGTCATATAATAATGATTGACGGAGAGGTTTAAACGATTCACCTTCCAACTCTTTTGGTAAAAAATACAAACCCCTCCCCTCTTTGTAATTAGGAAGGAGGCTTCCATCATGCAGAATATGGTAAAACAGATTGTTGATATGGACAAAAAAGCCCGTGAAATTACAGATGCAGCGCAGCTTGAAAAAGTCCAGACCGAAAAGGATATCGTAAAACGACGGGAAGATATCCGTAATGAGTATCTGGAGCGTGCGCGCCGCCGCATCGCCCTGAATGAGCCTCAGGAACGCGCCGCCGCTGAGCAGGGCTGGAAAAAATCGAAAGCCAGGTACGAAGAGCTCTCAGCCAGGATGGACAGTACGTGCAAGGAAAATGCTTCTAAGTGGGTTGACGCACTTGTTTCCCGTGTGATAGGAGAGTGATGGCAATGCTTTCCGGTTTCTCCTCAAATGTGGTGCTTGCCAAGGCAAGAGCCATGTATGGACGCAGGCTGGTCCGTCAAAACTATCAGGAGCTGCTTGCCTGCCATTCTGTGAATGAGGTTGCATCATATCTAAAGTCACGTACCGCTTACGGCAAAATCCTTTCCGGCATCAATGAAGCGGATATTCACCGCGGCCAGCTGGAAGTTCTGCTGCGCCAGAAAGCTTTTGAAGACAGCGCAGCACTTTGCCGCTATGAGATTTCGGTTGGTGAGCATTTTTCGCAGTATATTCTGGAAAAAGCAGAAGTAGAACAGATTATGCATAGTCTGATCCACCTGATGGCAGGTTCGCCTGAAGAGTATCTTTTTTCCATGCCCTCTTACCTGAATCGTCACACACGAATTGATTTGCCTTCGTTGGGGCGAATTTGCAGCTTTGATGATTTGTTGGCCGCGCTGAACCATACGCCGTACCAGAAAATTGTTTCAAAATTCCGCCCTCTGCCTGAACAGCCAATTGATTATCTTTCCATTGAATCTGCTTTGCAGCGTTATGTGTTGTCCCATTGTTTTTCTATTATTGAAAACGAAACGCATGGTGAGACACGCCGGCAATTGGAAGAAATGTTTGGTATTTATACAGATATTGAGAATTTCACCACCATCCTGCGTTTGAAATTTAATTATCATTGCGGTCCGGATTTTATTCACAGTACACTGCTGCCTTATGGTATGCTCAAAGAAAGGCATATCGAAACTCTTCTGGAAGCTGATACGCTGGCAGATGCACGTGCCGCCTTTGAAAAGACCCCGACCGGCAGAAAAATCCGGAATCTGGACGTTTCTGCCGATCTGCTTTCGACACAGGCTGAATATACAGTCTATCGTCAAAAGATCCGGTTTTCAATCCACCCCTGTGTGGTGATGCTTTCCTATATTTTTCTGATGCAGATTGAACTGCATGATATCACAAATATTATCGAAGGCATTCGCTATCAGGTGCCGTCTGATGATATTGCAAGTCTATTGACCATTATTAATTTTCCGTGAAAGGGGTGAACTCCATTGGCTGTATTGAAAATCAAGGTCATCAGTATGATTGGCCGAATGTCAGAGCTTGACAGTGTTGCGGCTGTCTGCGGCCGCTCCGGCATGTTTCACCCCGACAATTCCCTCTCGTTCTATTCAGACACCTCCGGATTTTCCCCATTAAATGAGGAAAATCCTTTTGCCGGGCCTTTGCAGGCGATTACCGAAGCTGCTCTCAGTATCCACAAAAAGCCCGCCATGCTTTCGGAAGAAGAGCTTGCGGAATACTCTGGAAATCTGGAAAGCGCCCGTTCGTATGTCCTCTCTTTTTCGGCATTCCTTCATGACTTACAGGAACAGCGAGTGGCAGCCCAGCAAAAAGTAGAGGAATTAAACCGTTCAATTGCGAAGATCAGCCATTTTGTTGGGATGAATCTGAATCTCGACGAGGTACATGCCTGTGATTATATCAAAGCCCGTTTTGGCTGTCTGCCAAAAGAAAGTTACGCAAAATTGAATTCGTTTACAGAAAATCCATATGTGATTTTCTTCCCCTGTTCCAACGACGCGCAATATTATTGGGGTGTATACTTCACCCCTATTGAGCAGGCATATGAAGTAGATCGTATCTTTTCCAGCCTATTTTTTGAACGTGTACGCTTGACAGAGATGACCGGCACCCCCGAAACAGCACTGGAAACCATCCGTGCGGAGCTGCAAAAACAGCTCGACCTCATTCAGCAGCTGGACAGCCGTGCAGAACAGTATTGGAAAAAAGAATCTGAGCAATGCTCGCTGGTCTATTCCTGGCTGACAGAAAAATCTGTATTCTTTGGCGTCCGGCGATATGCCGCGCGGTATCATGATAACTTTGTCCTGACCGGCTGGATTCCTGCGGAAGCAGAAGGGAAATTCCGTGCCCTGCTGGATAAAATGGAGTCGGTAGAATATACCTTTGATGCTGCTGAGAACGAAATGATTCACTCGCCGCCCGTCAAACTGAAAAACAAGAAGCCCTTTAAGCCCTTTGAATTCTTTGTGGATTTGTATGGGCTGCCCGCTTATGACGAAGTAGACCCCACAGCCTTTGTGGCAATGACTTACATTTTGCTGTTCGGCATTATGTTTGGCGATCTGGGACAGGGAATCTGTGTTTCCATTGTGGGATATCTGATGTGGCGCTTTAAAAAAATGGCGCTGGGCAGGATTTTGATTCCCTGTGGTATTTCGTCGGCAATCTTTGGTTTGGTATTCGGGTCGGTATTCGGCTTTGAAGAAGCGCTGAACCCCCTGTACCATGCATTGTTCGGTATTGAAGGGAAGCCGGTTGAGGTAATGGATCCTTTCACCACCAATATGATTATCTACTCCGCTGTGGGGTTGGGCGTTGTGCTGGTGATGATTGCCATCCTAATCAATATTTATTCATGCCTCAAGCGTCACCGCTATCAGGACGGCCTGTTCGGGCCCAACGGAATTGCGGGATTTGTATTTTACAGTTCACTGGTGTTGGGCTTTGGCTTACAGCTGATTACCGGCAAAACCATTGTTACCCTGCCGTATGTCATCTGCCTTATCATCCTGCCTCTGCTGGTGATTTTCTTCCGGGAAGTCCTGGGGGATTTTGTGGAACACAAAGAACATCCGCTGCCCGAAAAATGGGGCGAATTTATCATGCAGAACTTCTTTGAAGTCTTTGAATTCCTTCTGAGCTACGCCAGCAATACCATTTCTTTCCTGCGTGTCGGCGCATTCGTGCTGGTTCATGCCGGTATGATGGTGGTGGTATTCACACTGGCAGAGATGTCCAGCGGCATTGGCTATGTGCTGATTGTAATTATCGGCAATGCCTTTATCATGGGCCTTGAAGGCCTGCTGGTGGGTATCCAGGTGCTGCGTCTTGAATTTTATGAGATGTTCAGCCGTTTCTTCGACGGTGACGGCCGTCCCTTTATTCCGGTGACCGTGCGCAGAGAATCCTGATTTTCTGCGCTGGGTACATATATTCATTCCACTTCTGAAATTGGAGGTAATTACTATGTCCGCTTCAACTGTGATTATGATGATTCTGCCTGTTATATTCCTGGCTGTGTCCGTGTGGTTTGCCAATCGTTCTGTTAAGCGCGGTGCGAAGCCTGCCCGTGCATTCTTCCGCCAGCTGGCTTCTTTCGCCATTGTCTGCCTGGTAGTGTTTGCCGCCCCCATGATTGCTTCTGCTGCTGGTACTGACACCGCTACCACCACTGCTGCTGTTACGGCTGCTGCCTCTGATATGACCGCTGGTCTGGGCATGATCGCAGCTGCCCTGTCTGTTGGCATCGCCGGTGTTGGCGGCGGTATTGCTGTGGCTGCTGCTGCCCCCGCTGCAATCGGCGCAACTTCTGAAGACCCCAAGGCTTTCGGTAAAGCAATCATCTTTGTGGCACTTGGCGAAGGTATTGCACTGTATGGCCTGCTGATCTCCATCCTGATTCTGCAGAAGTTCTGATTCGGCAGCATGCTGTTACGGGCCCGGCCCGCAAAGGCTGGTTCTGGGGCTGAAACGCCGCAGAATTTCCACAAAGCGGGAGACAAAAGCCTTTTAGAAAGGGTCCGCTGCAAAAACCTTTTTCCGGTTTTGCAACGGGCCCCTTATCTTTTTGGAAAGCAGGTGATTTCATGCGCTTTTACTTAATCAGCGACAACGTGGATACCCAGGTAGGCATGCGCCTGGCAGGGATTGAAGGCGTTGTGGTGCATGAAGCCGATGAGGTCCGCAGGGAACTCACCAAAGCAATGGACATGGAGGATGTAGCCGTGGTGCTTATCACCGAGCGGCTGCTGACCCTTTGTCCCGAGCTTGTTTATGATTTTAAATTAAACCGTAAGCGGCCCCTGATCGTAGAGATTCCAGACCGCCACGGAAACGGGCGCACCAAGGATTCTATCACACGATATGTGCGGGAAGCCATTGGCGTCAAAATTTAACCCGCAGAACGGAGGGATTCCATATGGCAACGAATGAGGAAAAGCTCAGCAAATTCAATGAGGCGATCCACCATTATGCGGAGGAACAGCGCCGTAAAATTGAAGATGAAGTTAAAAAATTCAAAGAGAAAGAACTGAACGAAGCCGAAAACGAAGTCCTTCTGGAAGCTTATCAGCTGATTCAGAAGGAAATGGCACAGATGCGCAACAATATTACCAAAGAAATGGCGCACCGCGAAATGGATGCGCGCCGCGAACTGCTGGAAAAACGCAGAAAAATTATGGAAGAAATCTTTACGCAGGCTGCTGAACGGCTGAAAGAGTTTGCACAGAGCCAGGAATATCAGGACTGGATGAAGCGCCACTGCCAGAAGCTGGCAGAGACCTTTTCCCAGCCGGGTACAGTATTATTTGTCCGGCCTGAAGACCGGAAGCTGGAGAGCCTGCTGAAATCTGCTTTCGGCACTGCCTGTGAGGTGCAGGAAGATGAAGAAATCCACCTCGGCGGGATTCGTGCGCAGAACCTTGCAATGGGTCTGGTCGCCGACGACACACTGGACGCGCTGCTGGAAAACCAGCAGGAATGGTTCGAAGAGAATTCCGGCCTGCAAGTCCAGTAACACTGCGGCAGCAGCAATGAACTCGTGCTGTCTCTGTTTTGAGCGGCAGCACAGAAAGGCGTGGTACTTTCAAAATGGAAAATAAAGATGTAATTTTGGGAATAAACGGCCCGGTGGTCACTGTAAAAGCAAGCCGCAGCTTCTCCATGATGGAGATGGTTCTGGTAGGTAATGAGCGTCTGGTAGGCGAGATCATCGGCATTAACAGCGATTTTACCACCATTCAGGTGTATGAGGAGACAACCGGACTGAAACCCGGAGAGCCCGTGGTGGGCACTGGCAGCCCCATGAATGTGACGCTGGGGCCTGGTATCCTCGATAATATTTTTGACGGAATTGAGCGTCCTCTGAAAGCAATTGCAGAAGAAAGCGGTTCTTTTATCAACCGCGGCAGCAGCGTGCCTTCTCTGGACACTGAAAAGCTCTGGGATGTAACCGTCACTGCCAAGGTGGGCGATATCCTCAGCGGCGGCGATTTTTATGCTGAATGCCCTGAGACCCCGATTATCCGGCATAAATGCATGGTTCCTCCCGCTCTTTCCGGCGAGGTAGTTTCTGTGGCAAAAGACGGCCAGTACCGGGTGAATGATACCATTATCGTGCTTCGGGATAAAAAAGGCGTGGAACATAAGCTCTCTCTGTGCCAGCGGTGGCCGATTCGTACCCCCCGTCCGGTCACAAAGCGCCTCTCCCCCACTGTCCCGCTGATTACCGGCCAGCGTGTTATCGACACCCTGTTCCCCATTGCCAAAGGCGGCACGGCAGCAATCCCGGGCGGATTCGGTACCGGCAAAACCATGACGCAGCACCAGCTGGCAAAATGGTGTGATGCAGATATCATCATCTATGTGGGATGCGGCGAACGCGGCAATGAGATGTCCCAGGTGCTGGACGAGTTCAGCGAACTGATTGACCCCAAGAGCGGACGCCCCATGACCGACCGTACAACCTTGATTGCCAATACCTCCAACATGCCCGTGGCTGCCCGTGAGGCTTCTATCTATACCGGCATCACCCTGGCAGAATATTACCGCGACATGGGATATCATGTGGCAATTATGGCTGACTCGACCTCCCGTTGGGCAGAGGCTCTGCGTGAAATTTCCGGCCGTCTGGAAGAGATGCCTGCTGAAGAGGGCTTCCCGGCTTATCTGCCTTCCCGTTTGTCGGAATTCTACGAGCGCGCCGGCATGGTAGATAACCTAAACGGTACCGACGGCTCTGTCACGATTATTGGTGCTGTATCACCGCAGGGCTCCGACTTCTCTGAGCCTGTTACCCAGAACACCAAGCGTTTTATCCGCTGCTTCTGGGCACTGGATAAGGCGCTGGCCTATGCCCGCCATTACCCTGCTATCAACTGGACTTCCAGTTACAGCGAATATTTCACTGATCTGGACCCCTGGTACAAGAAAAATGCCGGGGAAGATTTTGTCAAATACCGTAAAGAAATCAACCGTCTGCTGCAGGAAGAAAATCAGCTGATGGAGATTGTCAAGCTGATTGGTTCTGATGTGCTGCCCGATGACCAGAAATTGGTCATTGAAACAGCCCGTGTGATTCGTGTAGGCTTTTTGCAGCAAAACGCGTTCCATGCAGATGATACCTTCGTCCCGCTGGAAAAACAGAAGCGCATGATGCAGGTGATTCTCCATCTGTATCAGAAGGCACATCAGCTGGTAGCCGCAGCTGTCCCGATTTCTTCGATTCTGGAAACCGGGCTTTTCGACAAGCTGGTAAAAATGAAGTACGATATCCCCAATAATCGCCTGGATATGTTCGATGAGTATCTGAAAGAAATCGACGAAAAGGTAGCCGGTGTTCTGAATTCCTGACCGCCGGCCCGGCCAACCGTCTCCCGTGCGAAGACGATTTGCCGCAGACTCGCAATATTCTGAATGTCGCACGGAGAAATGGCGGTATATCATGATTCTTGATTATATTGGCGTAAAAGAAATCAACGGTTCTCTGATTGTACTGGACGGCGTGAAAGATGCAACTTATGAAGAAATCGTCACCATCCGTCTGGAAAACGGCGCCCTTCGCCAGGGCCGTGTGGTACAGATTGAAGGAGACCGCGTGGTGGTACAGGTGTTTCAGGGAACCCGTGGTATCTCTCTGGACAACACCCGTACCCGCCTGATGGGGCGTCCGATGGAACTGCCCCTTTCCCCCGAAATTCTGGGCCGTGTATTTGACGGTGCGGGCCGCCCCATTGATGGGCTGGGGGATATTTTCCCGGTAAAGCGCGCCAACATCAACGGCACGCCCATGAACCCGGTTTCGCGTGTTTACCCCAAAAACTACATCAATACCGGTATCTCTTCTATTGATGTGCTGATGACACTGATTCGCGGCCAGAAGCTCCCCATCTTTTCCGGTTCCGGTATGAACCACAACGAGCTGGCCGTACAGATTGCCCGTCAGGCAAAAATTAAAGATGCAACCGGCGATAACTTTGCAATCGTATTCGCAGCTATGGGTGTAAAGAATGACGTAGCTGAATACTTCAAGCAGTCTTTCGACGAGTCCGGCGTGCTCTCTAAGGTTGTCATGTTCCTGAACCTGGCAAACGACCCCATTATCGAGCGTACTTTGACGCCCCGCTGTGCACTGACTGCCGCAGAAT
>DVIY01000001.1 GCA_018710915.1 Candidatus Gallacutalibacter pullistercoris | reverse complement strand
ATGTTAAGTTGAGCGAAAACCCGTCGAAAAAAATCGAATAACGTACAGTAAAGTATACAGCAATTACAACAATTTGTAAAGCGCTAGATATAGTATATTTTTTACAGAGGAGCACATTTTATGACATCATATCTCATTCATCTAATCCGTCACGGCGCTTCTGCAGGCAACCTGCAGGGACGCTATATCGGCCGCACAGATTCCCCACTCGCAATGGATTCTGTCAAAGCACTGGCAGAGCTGAAAAGTAAATACGAATATCCGCGTGCAGATGCCTTTTATTGCAGCCCCAGCACCCGCTGCCGCGATACACTCAAAATTTTGTATCCCGCTGAAACGCCAATCGATTTGCCCGGTATGGAAGAATGTGACTTCGGAGATTGGGAAAACAAAACCGCTTCTGAACTGCAAAAATCCGACCCCGAGTTTGCCAAATGGATGGCCGGCGGCCCACAGGTATCTCCGCCCAATGGCGAAGATGGCGGTGCTTTTATGTACCGTGTTTGTGCGGCTTTTGAAAAGCATGTAGAAAATCTGATTCGGAATCATACATACCGTTCTGTCATGGTTTTGCCGGGCGGCGTTATGATGACTCTGCTGAGTGCATACGGCCTGCCCAAAGCTCCGTTTTATGATTGGATGTGTGAACCGGGATGCGGTTACTCGCTGCGCATTACCCCCAGCCTTTGGATGCGGGGAATGGTGGCGGAAGTTTATGAAACACTGCCCAGAAGCGGGGAAGAACCCGCGCCCCTTGATCATACCATGATAGATCTTGCTCGGGAAGCTGCTGACCGCGCTTACGGCAAACAGGAAGAGAAAAAGGAAACTTTCGAAGATTCTGAAAAAGAGTAAAAACATAAATCCCCTGCGCTTATCTGGGCGCAGGGGATTTTTTCTGTATACAGCTTATGCTTTTTTCAATACGATTACATTCCAGCTGTGCTTGCCCAGAACCGCAGAAAGCATACCGTTTTCCACACTGGAAATACCGCCTGAAACAGGTTTTACCTGCCAGGGGTCTTTCTCAGTATTCACTGCCTTCATGTCGTCATGGCTCATCACGATATGTTCAGCTACCCGATATCCTGCAAATTGACGCAGGTCACAGGTGACTTCCATATCTTCTTCAAGCGATTTGTTGACGGCCAGCATGGTCAGGCTGTCTGCTTCCTCGTTCATAACCAATACAGAATCCAAATACGGTGCATCGCCATACCGGCTGTCATATACCGGTGCTTTTACCAGTGTATTCAGCACTGTACCGCGAGCATAGGTGCTGGCATGGCAGAAGGGATAGAAAATCGTCTGACGCCATGCACCGGTATCAGAAGTCATAATGGGAGCAATCACGTTGACCAGCTGTGCAAGACAGGCTACCTTTACACGGTCAGCGTGGCGCAGCAATGTAATCAGAAGGCTGCCCACCAGCAATGCATCCTCAAAGTTATAGATATCCTCCAGCTGATGGGGTGCCTGTACCCATTTTTCCAGCTTTTCGTCAGCTTCGTTAGAATGGTACCAGACATTCCATTCATCAAAGGAGAGGTTGATTTTCTTATTGCCGCGCTTTTTTGCCTGCACGTAGTCGCAAATAGATACCACAGAGGAAATAAAACGATCCATCCCCACGCTGTTGGCCAGAAAATCCGGTGTGTTGTTGTCGTGGTTTCCATAATACTGATGCAGAGAAAGATAATCTACCTGATCATAGCACTCTTCCAGTACCGTAGCTTCCCACTGTGCAAAGGTGGGCATTTCCAGATTAGAGCTTCCGCAGGCGACCAGTTCTACCGAAGGGTCAAGCATCTTCATCAGACGTCCGGTTTCCGCCGCTGTGCGTCCATATTCATAAGCGGTTTTGTGACCCATCTGCCAGGGGCCATCCATTTCGTTTCCAAGGCACCACAATTTGATATCATGGGGCGCTTCATAACCATGGCTGCGGCGTAGGTCGCTGTAATAGGTGCCCTTTTTAAAATTGCAGTATTCCAGCAGATTTTTGGCGTCTTCCGGGCCCCGGGTGCCGAGGTTGACAGCCATCATGACGCTGGTATTGGCCTTTTTTGCCCAGTCGCAGAATTCGTTGAGTCCAAACTGGTTGGTTTCAATCACGTTCCATGCCAAATCTACTTTGGAAGGGCGCTGCTCTTTGGGTCCAACGCTGTCTTCCCAATGAAAGCCGGAGACAAAATTTCCGCCCGGATACCGCACCACTGGTACATTCAGCTCGCGAACCAGGTCAATTGTGTCCTTGCGCAGTCCCTGTTCATCTGCACAAGCACAGTCGGGCTGATAAATTCCCTGATATACAGCGCGTCCCAGATGCTCAATAAAAGAGCCGAAAATACGCTTATCTACCTGCGAAACAATAAAATCCTTGTCAATGACAATGCTGGCTTTTTTCATGGCTGATCTCCTCCGTTCTCATACAATCCGACACAAACCGGATTCATTTTCTTCCCTTTTATCATACGAAAACAAGAGGAACTTTCCAATAGCTCTTTTTCCGATTTTCTTGACTTTTTCTCCGATTCCTAGTACCCTGATAGAGACAGGGGTGAGTTGAATGTACGAAGTCCATTACTGTGAATTTTCCCGCCAGAACAACGACCGGGATATTATTTACCGTCCAAACGGCAGTGGGGACTGGCTCTTTTTGCTGTTTTTGGCTCCGATGTGCGTGACTTTTCCTGACCATGATGAACTTGCGGAAGCTGGGAGTTGTTTATTCTATTCTCCTGATGCATATCAGAACTATCATGCTGTGGGGAGTTTTCGAAACAGTTACATTCACTTTTCTTCCGGCGATTCTTCCCCGGCAGAATATGGAGTGCCCCGGAATCAGGTTTTTTATCCGAGCTCTCCAGATATGCTGAACCATCAGATTCAATTGATTCAGGAAGAATACCTCAGCCATGATCTTTATTCGTCAGAAATGACGGATCTTCTTCTGCGTCGGCTCCTGATTACGGCTGCGCGGCTTACCGATAAAAGCCATCCTGCTGAAAACAGCCTGCGCGCACAGTTTCAGCAGGCTCGGCTGACCATTCTGTCACAATGTGAAGAGGATTGGGACATTCAGCGCATGTGTGGCCTGGTCAATCTTGGCAAAAGTCAGTTTTACAGCTGCTATCGGGAATTTTTTGGAAGATCTCCAAAAGAAGAATTGTTGGCGGCCCGTATTGACCGGGCACAGAACCTGCTCACGAATGAAGCCATGCAGGTACAACAGGCTGCTGCTTTGTGCGGCTTTAAAAGCATTTGTCATTTTACCCGTTATTTCCGTTCAGTTTGTGGCTGTACCCCTGGCGAATATCAGCAGCGAAGTGTCAAACGGTGACAGGATCTTCGTTTATTCACACAAAATTTTC
>DVIY01000251.1 GCA_018710915.1 Candidatus Gallacutalibacter pullistercoris | reverse complement strand
TTTGCAAAAAAAACCACAAGTTTTCAACAGGTTTTCAACAAAATCAGCCTTGAGATAGAGTTTGTGCCTCTGTTCGGCGCTGATTGCGCAAGTCACTGAATACCATCAGGGTTACGCCCCCAAGAATCACGATACAGCCCAAAAGTTTTTGCAGGGTCATGGTTTCATGCAGAATCAGCCAGCCAGCCACCACGCTGGAAACCGGCTCAAACATACAGAAAATTGCTGCTGTCCCTGCGCCCAAATCCTGAATTCCCATTTGCAGCAGTGCAACCGCCAGAAACGAAGTGCAGATTGCAATAACAAAAGTCAGGAACATTGCCTTGGGGGGCAGCGCAAAATGGATTTTCTTTACAGGGATATCCACGATTAAAATTGCCATTGCATTGGTAAACCCCATGTAGCAGGCCACTTTTGTGGGATTCATGGTACGCAGCGGGCTTTTGTCCATCCCTGTAAGGTAACATCCATACGTAACAGCAGAAGCCACTGAAAGCAGTATGCCCAGCCAGCAAGCCTTTTTGCCCTGTTCCAGAAAAAACAGGATTCCCAGACTTGCGGCCACCAATGCTATCAGCTTCCACCGGCCCAGATGCTCACGGAAAACCACCCGCAGCACCAATGCCGTAATCACCGGATACAGGAAATGCAGCGTAGTTGCTGTGCCGACCCCGACATAATTGTAGGATTCATACAGCATATAGGTAGTGCTGGCCCGAAAGGCAACGCCAACCAACAGTAAAAAACCGATTTCTTTTAGGCTGACACGGAAGGGGATTTTTTTGGCCAACATAACGCACAGCAAAACCGGAACCACCATAAGGTTCCGGTAAAAGGTAATGGTATTCGCATTGCTGCCCATTTCATAGGTCATACTGGCCAGGATAGGGGTAACACCAAAAAGCAGTGCGGAAATAATGGTAAAACTCATTCCGCGCAAAAAGCGGTTCAAGGGAATCAACTCCGTTTACTATTTTTAAAAAACAGGGTGTGATATAATACACACATCAACTATCTGCCGTCAAAGGAGAAAAAAGATGTATTTTCAACGATTGGAAGATCTTCGGATCGACCACGACAAAACACAGGAAGAAATCGCCCGGGTTTTGAACTGCAAGCGGGAAGTGTACCGCCGGTACGAAAAAGGCATCCATGAAATCCCTGTATGGGCAGTCATCCAGCTGGCCAAATACTATCACACCAGCACCGATTATCTTCTGGGGCTGACGGATGATCCGCAGCCGCCCCGTCACACCGATTCCGCGATTTGATAGATCAATTTTTCGGTATCCTCCCAGCCCAAACAGGGGTCGGTGATGGATTTGCCAAAAATGCGGTGGTCTGTGATGGGCTGGTTTCCTTCTTCCAGATAGCTTTCAATCATCACGCCCTTGACCAGCTTTTTCAGCCCGGCATGGTACCGCCGGCTGTGCAGCACTTCGCTGACAATGCGCATTTGCTCTTTATACTGCTTGTTGGAATTCGAATGGTTTGCGTCAATAATCGCTGCCGGGTTTTTCAGTTCGCGTTTTTCATACTGTTCCAGCAAACGCACCAAATCTTCATAGTGATAGTTCGGGACACAGGTGCCGTATTTATCCACACCGCCGCGCAGAATCACATGGGCCAAATCGTTTCCGTCGGTTGTCACATCACACCCGCGGTAAATAAAGGTGTGCGGCCACTGGGCAGCGGTAACCGAATTGAGCATCACAGAAAAATCGCCGCTGGTGGGGTTTTTCATTCCAACGGGGATATCCATCCCGCTGGCAGTCAGGCGATGCTGCTGGTTTTCTACAGAGCGCGCACCGATGGCTTCATATGAAAGGATGTCATCGAGATAGCTGCGGTTTTCGGGATACAGCATTTCATCGGCCGCTGTCAGGCCGGTTTCTGCAATGGCACGAATGTGCATTTTGCGAATCGCGATAATACCTCCGAGCAAGTCGGGCGCTTTATCGGGTTCAGGCTGATGCAGCATACCTTTATAGCCTTCTCCGGTTGTTCGGGGCTTGTTAGTATAGATACGCGGTATCAGAATCAGCCGGTCAGAAACTTTTTCACTGATTTTTGCCAACCGGGAAACATATTCACACACGGCATCCTCATTGTCAGCAGAGCACGGCCCGACAATCACCAAAAAACGGTCAGATTCTCCGGTAAATACCGCACGGATTTCCCGGTCACGCTGTGCTTTTACCGCTGCCAGTTCCGCAGAAAGGGGGATTTCTTCCTTCAAACGGGCGGGCAGGGGCAGTTCTTTATTCAGTTTCATCGCCATAACGGCGCCTCCTCTCTAAAAAACAGGGAATTTTATTTTCTGCGTGGACAGTTTTTATCCAGACATTTTTTACAATCTTCTTCTGTGTGGTTTTCCAGGCAGCACAAAAAATAATCGCATTCGTCACAACAGCACTCTATGGGCATTCCAGAACTGTCTATATGATTTCCGTTTCCGGGACAATCCTCCCCGTTATTGCCAGGAATCAGCTCTATTCCGGTAATGTCTATAATCATTTTGTT
>DVIY01000250.1 GCA_018710915.1 Candidatus Gallacutalibacter pullistercoris | reverse complement strand
ATCATAACGATCATCATCGTCATCATCATAACGATCATCATCGTCATCATCATAACGATCATCGTCGTCATCATCATCATAACGATCATCGTTGTCATCATCGTCATCATCATAACGATCATCGTTGTCATCGTCGTCATCATCATAACGATCATCGTCGTCATCACGGTCATCGTTATCGTCATCATCATAGTCTTTCCAGTCATCGTTGTGGTCATAATCGGCCTCTGTCACCTTTCCAGTAACAGCATTGACTTCAAATTCATATTCCACACCATTTGCAGTGAATTCCAGTTCATACACACCGTCATCCAGCTCATATTCACGCTCTGTGAAAGATGCTTCTTCCAGTCCCAGCTGGCCGAGTACCAGTTCTTTGGCCTTATCCAGTCCGATATATCCATTTTCGGCGTAATCATCTTCATTCACAGTCATCGCGCTGGAATCCAGGTGGCAGGTCTTTACCGCGCCGCGTACACCTTCGGCAACATCCTCCAGAAAATCATCATCGGGATAACGGGAACCCTCTTCGAGTTTGACAACGATGTTTTTGGTGTGGCCGCCTACAGTGCTGTCAAAATAACCGTCGGCGTAGATTTCTTCCACCAGATCTTCTACTACCGTGCGGCAGGCCTGGCCTTCATATCCGGTAAAATCTTTGATAACGGCTTTTCCCTCTTCGTTAAGTCCCTCAATCTCCAGCACACGGCCGCCGTCGTCATAATCGATTTCGATTTCGGGGTTAACACTCAGCAGGATGGTTCCCATAGCCTGATTCTGTGTGCTGCTGGAAGGGTCACTTGCTACAGAACCAGCGGCCGGGCTGCTGCCGGAGGAAACGCAACCGGCCAGAACAGCGAGGCTGAGAGCGGCAGCGGTAACAGCGATGGTCTTGTTTTTCAAAGTTGTCTTTTTCATGATGTCGTTCTCCTTTACCATAAAATTGTTTGGAATGGTTTTTTTACAGAGGCTCTGTGATGGGTGGCATTTTGTTTTGTTTGCCTTGATGTATAAAGAATACGGAAGCAATTTTTCAAAAACGGGGTCTGGACAAACTTTTTTTAAAAAATTTTGGAAAATAATTTTTGCGCCTGATTTTCCCTGTAAAAAAGAGGGTTCCCGAAAGAACCCTCTTGCAAAATCAATCAGTTTTAATCATCATCGTCATCATCATTGCTGTCGTTATCGTCTTGGTCGTCATCCTGATCATCGTTGTCATCGTCATCACTGTCATCGTTGTCATCATCACTGTCGTCGTTGTCATCATCATCGTCGCTGTCGTCATCATCCGGTTTTGGTGTGGGACGCACAGTTGGCTTAGGGGTGGGCTTTAACGTTGGCTTTGACGTTGGTTTGGCTGTAACAGAAGGCTTGTCGTCATCATCGTCACTGTCATCTGTTTCATCATCGTCATCACTGTCATCATTGTCATCGTCGTCGTCGTCATCATCATCATCGTCATGATTACCGGTGACAGCGGGGGAGCTGGAAGAAGGGCTTGAGGGTTCTTCCCGCGGCTCTGAAACCAGCTCATTCGGGTCAATGACAATTGCCGGCTGTGAAGTGGGAGCATCCTGCGGCTCCTTTTCGTCGTCAGAAGAAATGGTGACTGTGACACGATTGTGCAGGTGAATTTCCAATTCTGTAAGGATTTTTTCTTCTGTGGCGGTTTTCCAACCGTCGTCGTCAGATTCTACCGTCAGGCGGATGTTCCCGCCCTCCTGTAAATATCCCCGTTCCATAGCCAGGTCTGCCAGTTCATCCGAAACGGTCTCTGCGTTTTTCCATGTATAGGAATACCCGTCAATCAACGCTTCCCCGTCATCATTCAGGGGTTCCAGTCCAATCACATAGTTCAGGCGGTTGATCTCGATAGAGAGGTCGGGGTTAATCTGCATCCGCACACTGCCCACCGGCAGGAGTATATATTGAAACGCCAGTAATGTGATAAGACAAAGGCATGCCGCCACAGCACCCAGAGAAAGTATCTTGCGCGATAGGGGCGCCTGTTTATGGGGTTCGGCAAATGGGATGATGCGGTCGAGTGTTTCTCCTACCTGATAGCCCAGATTGGCTGCTTTGAGGAACCGGCCTTCTTCATCCAGCACAATCACGTAACTCAGGCCACACTCCATTACCAGGTATTTCATTCCGTCCGGCCTCCTTTCGCGGGAGCCATCTGGCGCAGATGTCCCCGTATGATTTCAAATCCATTGGTATACGCCAGCAGGACGGCAACCATATATTTGCGGTGTCGCTCGAGTGTCTTTACTTCGGTACCTGAACCGGCGGCCAGCTGAGAAAGCGGCAGCTTTTTGCTCGAAACCAGTTTTTGCAGCAATTCCTGATTTTCCCGTGCATAGGCCAATGCCCGGTGGCAGGCTTCCAGTGTGCGCTTTTGCCGCGGGCAGTTCTCTGCAATCTCTGTGAGGGAAAGGCCGTATTCCGCCAGCTCGGCAGAAAATTTCGCGATTTCCGTCCGGGCAGAGGAATGATCCTCGCGTTCCCGGATTTCGTTGCGGTCATCTTCCAAACGATCCACCATAGCACGGTCATCCTCGTCGCTTTCAGAATGATCCAGCGACACCGTACCTGCATGGCGGCTTTCACGCCGGGCATAGTCAATCAGGCGGTTTTTGATACTGACGGCTGCATATTTCAGAAAAGCGCCGCGCGTTTTCTGGTAGCTCATCACTGCCTCGTGAAAGGCGAACATAGCAATGCTCAGCTCATCATCGTGTCCTTCTTCGGGGAAGCGATGAATGAACTTTGCTGTTTCTGATTTGATAAAAGGAAGGTACTGTCGTACCAGCTGGTCAGCGGCTAAAGTATCGCTCCTTGCGGCATACACCTGCGCAACGAGCTCGTGCTCCTGCTTCATGATGACACCTCTGTCTATAGAATACGGATAAAAATACGGATTTTCGGGGTCTGCTCCCAAAATCCGTAAAAGTTTGTAAAAGCTATAACAATCCAAATCTTATCATAAGGTGCCCATGTAAAATCTGTCGGATGCTTTGTATAAATTCTGTGTAAAGAAAAAGCCCCTTCCGGGAGGAGTCGGAAGGGACTTGCAGGAAGAAGGTCAGGGCTACATCATGTGCTCCTCACAGCAATTGTCCAATACGTCAGGGCCTGTTTTTTTCCGGGAAGGGATGTGGTCTTTACGAATACCGGTGCTGTCAAAAGCAGGGCAGATATCACATTCCGGGTCGAGATGGGTGGACTCGCCCCGAGAGCCTTTTCCGGAAAAATGACGAGCTGTATTTCGTTGAGAATTCAACACTTTCACCCCGATTTGTGGAAAACTTGCGCCGGCGAAAGGAAAACCGGCGGCAAGCTTATTTTGCCCCGGTTTTGAAGCTTTATTCCGGCATATAGCCGGCAGCTTTATTTTTTTGCTTTTTTCAGAAGAATTCGGGTCTGTCCCTGATTGAGTGAAATCAGTTTGGACTGGATGCGCGGGTGCTTGAGCTGCGTGCGAACCATATCGCGCAGTACGGTGCCATGGCTGTAACCGTGGATGACCACCACTTCCTGTACCTGCGGGCCTGCGTGAGAAAGCAGGTGTTCCAGCCGCGCTTTGGCGTCGGCTGCCATCAGCCCGTGAATATCCACTTCCATGACAGTGGGGCTTGGCTTCATCACTTTCATATCCATAGCCTTCTTTCAAAAAGTTGAGGAAGAAACTGTAAATTTCGTATGTTTTCCAGAGGTTTTATGCTATAATCAATATATATTATAGACATTTGAGAAAATGCCGGAAGATAGGGTGTTTGCAGGAACCGGCCTTCTTTTTATTATACAGGAAACCCACAATCGGAGCAAGGGGGGGCAGGATTGGCCATGAAAGTAATAGATCTTCGGAATATTGTAACCGACAGTATTGTAGAGCTGATTTCGATCGGCCCGTCTGCAATTTATTATGCAGAAGAAAAGGAAGAAGAAGGGCACCGCAGCCTTTTTATACTGGAATATGACCGCGAGACGCGGAAGGAACGCATTATCGCAAATTATTTTTTGATCAAGCCATCGTTTGTCCAGCATTATTTTGATTTCCCGCATGAAATTATCATTGTGATGGAAAACGGCGGGAGTACGGTATGGCTGCTGAGCCTGGACAAGGATACCGGGGAAGAAAAAGCGCTGGAGGAAATCCACCTGGTGGGAGGTTTTTTTGGCTGCAAAGCGCTTGATGAGCAGCATGTGATATTTTATACGCAAAAAAATGAGCAACATCGCGAGCTGTTTGATGAATACCGGCGTGCGACCGGCTTTTCTCGGGTGGCGTGCCTGTATGATATTGCGGCGCACAAATACCACTATATCCGGGACCAGCGGATTTGCGGCCTTTCACCCGAAGATCTGGCGGTTTATCAGGTGGGCGGAAAAGCGCAGCTGCTGATTTTGCAGCCATATGGCAGCGAAGAGGAAAAAGAACACTGCTACCGCAACCGCCGCTGGATGGGTGACGGTGTGGAAGATGTAGCGTGGCTGTGCCCGCTGTTTGATTTTGTGGTGGGTATTAAGAGCGGGGAATACCGCCTGCCGCTGGAGCGTGTGCTCAGTGCCGGGACCGACGGGCTGCTGCGCTTTGCCGGTATGGATGATTATAACCTGTATTTCAGAGCCAAGCATTTTCCCACCAACGACCAGCGTATCTGCGCCGTAAGCAAAGCCACGGTGAGCAAAGCAGTGGTTGCCGACCTGAACCTGCGCCCCGAAGAAGGGCCGGCATCGTTTTATATTGATACCGATGCTGCACAGGTGTTCCGGGTGGAGGAGACGGAGGACGGCTACCATATTACCGGCGCGCTCAATTCGGTGGTGGATACTTACTACAGCAAAGAGCTGGGCGACTTTATGTGCTGTATAGAAGACCGCTTCATTGTGGCGCGGTATACGATGAGCGATGATACAGACACGTTTACATTCCACTCGATTTTTGACAGCCGGACTGGTAAGCAGCAGAGCTTTGAGTGTGCATGCGCCGTAAAAGGAAAGACCGTGGTGTTGTACTGAACATAAAGGGGTTCGGCATATTTTCCAAAAAAAATAGTTGACAAATCCAGATTATGAGCATATAATAACTTTAATATAGTAAACCGATGAGTAAGAGTAGTATCCATGCAGGAATCTTTTCCCAGAGAGCCGGGGATGGTGGAATCCCGGTGGAAGATTGCGTGGCGAATGGACTTACGAGGGCCGGGTGAGCGCCGCTTGCGGCAGGTAGCCTGTGACGGGAACTCCGCCCGTTATCAAGGGGGCATACATGATGGTGTATGGAATGAGTGGGCGATTTTTTCGTCAAACCGGGTGGTACCGCAGGAGAGAACAGCTCCTGTCCCTGTAAAACAGCAGGGACAGGAGCTTTTTTAATTTATCCACAGGCAACCCCTTGAAAACCATCACTGTGAAAAATTTCTATTTTTGAAAGGAGCAACCCATTATGGCAAGAATCCCTCATCGACTGAACCTGACTGAAGACCAGCTCCCGAAGCAGTGGTACAATATGCGGGCCGACATGAAAGAGCAGCCCGAGCCCATGCTCAACCCCGTAACACATAAACCCATTAAAACCGAGGAGCTGTACCCTATTTTCTGTGAGGAACTGGCTGCACAGGAGATGGACAGCACAACCCGTTATATCGATATCCCCGAAGAGGTGCAGGAGATTTACAAGTGCTACCGTCCCTCTCCCCTGTGCCGCGCTTATACGCTCGAAAAATATCTGGACACCCCCGCCCGTATTTACTACAAGTTTGAGGGCAACAACACTTCCGGCAGCCACAAGCTGAACTCCGCTGTGCCGCAGGCCTATTACGCCAAAAAGCAGGGCCTGAAAGGCCTGACCACCGAGACCGGCGCCGGCCAGTGGGGCACCGCCCTGGCAGAGGCCTGCGCATACTTCGGCCTGCCTCTGACGGTATTTATGGTCAAGGGCTCCTATATGCAGAAGCCCCACCGCCGCTCTATTATCCAGACCTTTGGCGCAGATGTCATCCCCAGCCCCAGCAACACCACCGAAGTGGGCCGCGCCATTCTGGCAGGAGACCCGGACACCACCGGAAGCCTGGGCTGCGCCATCAGCGAGGCCATTGAAGTGGCCACCAAGAACGAGGGCTACCGCTATGTGCTGGGCTCTGTGCTCAACCAGGTAGTGCTGCACCAGTCCATTATCGGCCTGGAATCCAAGATTGCCATGGAGATGCTGGATGAATATCCCGATATCGTCATCGGCTGCGCCGGCGGCGGTTCCAACCTGGCGGGCCTGATTGCACCCTTCATGCAGGATAAGCTGCTGGGGCGCGCCAACCCCCATTTCATCGCGGTGGAGCCCGCTTCCTGCCCGTCCCTCACCCGCGGCAAATATGCCTATGACTACTGCGATACCGGCAAGGTCACACCGCTGGCCAAAATGTACACCCTGGGCTGCGGCTTTATCCCCTCTGCCAACCATGCAGGCGGCCTGCGCTATCACGGCATGTCCCCCATCCTCTCCAAGCTGTATCATGATGGATACCTGGATGAAGCCCGCAGTGTGGAGCAGACGAAGGTGTTTGAAGCAGCTACCCTGTTCGCCAAGACCGAGACCATCCTGCCTGCACCGGAATCCTCCCACGCAATCCGCGTCGCCATCGATGAAGCGCTGCGCTGCAAGGAGACCGGAGAGAGCAAGTGCATCCTGTTCGGCCTGACGGGTACCGGCTATTTCGATATGACGGCCTATACCTCTTTCCGCGAAGGTACTATGAAAGATTATATTCCCACCGATGAAGATTTGAAGCCGGGCTTTGACTCTTTGCCTAAAATTGATTGATGATAACTGTTTGCTTTTGACAAGGGTCGGGCAATCCGTAAAAAAGGGTAAACAGACAAAAATCTGATTTTGGATAAAAAAGAGATTCTCGGTAAAGAGATTGTGAAACGGTTGACACCCTATATGTTGTGGAGTATAATAGAGACACAAAAGAGCTCCGATAATAAAAAAACGGAATCTTTTTAATGTGTTTATAAGATCGGCGGCAAAGAATGCCGCACCTTTTTCAATACAACTCCTCCCCAAAAAAGGAAAAAGCCGGGCTTCCACCCGGCTTTTTCCTTTTTTCTCTTTTTGGCGAATTTCCGCCCTTTGCAAGGTTTTTTCTGTAAATCCATTGCCTGAAAAAGCAAATATATTTTGTCAGAAAATATTTTTTCACAATTGTATGCATATCCATATGCACACTGCCGCAACTCTCAAAAAATCATTTTTGTTCAACACAAGATGTTGTGTTTGCAAATGCACAATACACTTTTTCTGTGTGTGGAAGGAAATCTGCTTCTTGCACAAGCCTGTCCAATATGGCATAATGAAATCACAAACGGCGCGCCCTACAGGGGGCGGCTGTCTTTTTATGAAATGGAAAGGAAGGAATGTTATTTATGGCCAGAAACAAACGGAATATGGGGCTGATCCGGCGGTTTGTCCCGTATTTCAAAAAGTACAAATGGGTACTGGTGCTGGATCTGTTCTGTGCATCGCTGACCACGGTCTGTGAACTGGTGCTGCCGCTGATTGTGCAGTACATTACAGACATGGGCATGAACAATCTGGAAGCCCTTACCGTACAGATTATTTTGCAGCTGGGGCTGTTTTACCTGGTGCTGCGCCTGATCGACGGTGCTGCCAACTATTATATGGCGTCGATTGGCCATGTCATGGGCGCCCGCATTGAGACGGATATGCGGCGCGATTTGTTTGACCACCTGCAAAAGCTGTCGTTTTCTTACTACGACAACACCAAGATTGGCCAGATTATGGCGCGCATTACGAGCGACCTGTTTGATGTGACGGAGTTTGCGCACCACTGCCCCGAGGAATTCTTTATCGCAGGCGTGAAGATTGTGGCTTCGTTCTGCATCCTGTGCCCCATGAACCTGTGGCTGACGCTCATCATTTTTGCCATCCTGCCGCTGATGGTGGCGTGCTCCCTGTACTTTAACCGCAAAATGCGTGTGGAGTTCAAGCGTTCCCGCGTGCAGATCGGCGAGTTAAACGCACAGGTAGAAGACAGCCTGCTGGGTGTGCGCGTGGTCAAATCGTTTGCGAATGAGGATATTGAGCGCGCAAAGTTCGATGACGGAAACCAGCATTTCCTTTCCATCAAGAAAGCCATGTACCGCTATATGGCGGGCTTCCAGACCTCTACCCGGCTGTTTGACGGATTGATGTACATCGTGGTGGTGGTAGCAGGTGCGCTGTTCATGGTGAACCGCCAGCTGGACCCCGCCCAGCTGATGGCTTATCTGCTGTATGTCTCTACCCTGCTGACTTCTATTCGCCGCATTGTGGAATTCACCGAGCAGTTCCAGCGCGGTATGACGGGCATCGAGCGCTTTGTGGAGATTATGGACGCACCCATTGAGATTCAGGATGAACCCGGCGCCCAGCCGCTGACGCATGTGGAGGGGGATATCCGGTTTGAAGACGTTGGCTTTGCCTATACCGATGACGGTACCGAGGTGCTTTCACATATTAACCTGCATGTAAAACCCGGCGAAAATGTGGCGCTGGTAGGGCCTTCGGGCGGCGGAAAAACCACGATGTGCAGCCTGATTCCCCGTTTTTACGATGTAACCGAGGGGAAAGTGCTGCTTGATGGCAAAGATATCCGCGGGCTGACGATTCATTCTCTGCGTTCGATGATTGGTGTGGTGCAGCAGGAAGTCTACCTGTTCTCCGGTTCTGTTTTTGAGAATATCCAGTACGGCCGGCCGGGCGCTTCCCGCGAAGAAGTAATGGACGCGGCGAAAAAGGCCGGCGCCCATGACTTTATTATGAGCCTGCACGATGGGTATGACACCTATGTAGGCGAGCGCGGCGTCAAGCTTTCCGGCGGGCAGAAGCAACGCATCAGCATTGCGCGGGCATTTTTGAAGAACCCGCCGATTTTGATTCTGGACGAGGCCACTTCTGCGCTGGATAATGAAAGCGAGAAGCTGGTACAGCAGTCGCTGGAAAAGCTGGCAAAGGGCCGCACGACCTTTACCATTGCACACCGTCTGTCCACCATCCGGCGTGCAGACACCATTTTGGTGCTGACAGAAAATGGCATAGAAGAGCGCGGAAACCACCGGCAGCTGATGGAAAAGAACGGCATTTATGCACATCTGTATCAGCTCTCTACAGGGTTGGAGCATATGTAAAAGAACAAGGGCGGGGAGCATTTCCCCGCCCTTGTTTGTTGCCAAATTCGTGTGGACACAGTGTCCGCTGCTAAATTCGCGTGGAGGCAGCATCAAAAAAGAACCCGTTTCCCCGCGGCGGACAGTGTCCGCTGCCAAATTCGCGTGGAGGCAGCATCAAAAAAAGAACCCGTTTCCCCGCGAGTATAAAGTTTTCGTCCACCTTTTTTCGAAAAGGTGGTAGGGATTCCAAAGGGACAAAGTCCCTTTGTGTCGCCCATCGCAATGGGCGAAATTCTCTATCCTTCCCGAAACGCGGGAAGGGGTGAGAAAACAGCCCGGTGGGCTGTTTTTGAGGGGGAACCCACGTCTGGGGTTCCCCTTTATAAATCCATAAAGCAAATGATCTTCGACGTTTCCATTTTCAGAACATCTCAATCAATTCTCCCAGAAACGGCTCAAACAGAATCCCTTCGCGCGGGTCGGTTCCGGCTTCGGCGGTTTCTTCCAGCGCCATGCCGATAAACCGGCACGCATTGCGCAGCACTTCTCCCATGGGGAAACCACGCGTCAAACCGCCGCACAGTACCGATGCCAGCACATCCCCCGTGCCGGAATAGCTGTACTCAATGCGCTGGTTGGTCTCCCAAAAGCAGCGGGAATCCTCTTTGCTGTAGGCCAGATTGGCGACGCGGTCTTCGTCCCGGATGCCGGTGATCACTACAGCGCCCGGCCCCTGCGACGCCAGATAAGAGGCCAGCTGGATCAGTTCAGCGCGCGTCTGCATGTCCTGTGCGGCTTCGGCCGGTTCACCCGCCAGCAGGCAGGCTTCTGTCAGGTTCGGGGTAATCACATCCGCATCAAACGCCAGTTCACGCACCCTGCGGCACATTTCCTCGTCAAAAATCGGGTAGCGTATGCCGTGGTCGCCCAGCACGGTATCCACCAGCACAATCGTGTTTTCACTGCGCAGCTTTTCTACCAGCCCGCGCGTTACCTGGGCCTGTTTCGGGTTGCTCAGGAACCCGGTATATACTGCGTCAAACTGCCCGTACCACGGCGCCCAGCACTGCCCAAAAGATTCCATATGATCGGTCAGGTCTACCAGCTCGTATTTGGAAAAGCCCGTCTGGTTGCTCAGAACAGCGGTCGGCAGCGGGCAGGGCTGTATCCCCATGGCTGATAAAATGGGAATGGCAGCAGTCAGAGAGCATCTTCCAATTCCGGAAAGATCATGAATTGCGGCGGCTTTGGGTGTTTTCATGGAAATCGTCCTTTCAAAAAGCAGGGGCGCCCCGCCCCAAACGGCATACGGGCTTTTTCCCGTTTATTGTATCATACCACAAAATACGGCGTATGGCCAATTCCTGTGCCATACGCCGTGGATTTTTCTTTTTTATTCCATTATACTGCCGCGCCGGGTTTGCCGCCCTTCCATAAGTGGTTGCGCTGCAATGCGGTGCGCAGAGTCATAAACAGCGGAACAGCGATCACGTCGGCCACCGCTGCATTCAGCAGTGTGGCGCCCGCCTTGGTCATCATGGCAATGGCAGCTGCTTCGGGCGCACTGCCGGCCACAACCAGCTTGAAGAAGGAGTACCCCAGGTACATCACACAGTAAGCCAGCGAACCGGTAACGGCAGCCACTGCCAGACGGCTGAACTTCGGGTTTTCCTGCTTTCCGCCCCAGGCGATCAGCCCACAGATCACGGCCATCAGGCCTTTGGTAATCAGCGTGACGCCGGCGCTGGAAAACCAGCCGCCCGTCAGATCAAACAGGAACGAGCCCAGGCCTGCTGCCAGCCCGCCATATGCCGGCCCCAGAATCAGGCCGGAAAGCACGCAGAACACATTTGCAAAGCCGATCATCGTGCGGTCTGCACCAACCGGGATTTCCACCTTGAAAAACATGGTGGCAACATATACCAGAGCGCCCATCAGGCCGGTAAGCGCCAGATTGACGATGGTGTTATTTTTATTTTTCATCATGGGAATCAGCCCTTTCTACACAGGAATTCGTTCCGGCACAGCCGGTAAAGCGTTTCAGGATTCAGAGTCTCTGCCTTTGGCGTGTACTTATCATAATGCAAATCTGTCCTCTTTAAAATGCACAGTTTATAAAAAAATTACATGTACAGTTTTGCTTTGCTGTTTTTTGGTGTATACTAAAGACAGGAACAGAAAATGCAGCCGGCGTTATGAGGACTTGCAGGAGGTTGTCCAAAGAAACGCTTTACTCCGTTTGCAAACCGTATTGATGCATCCGTGATTTTTGATTTTCTCAAAAAAATTTTTTTAAAAAAGTGGAGTGAATTCCCGCCATGCCGTTTGTTACCCTGCACCCCGAATCGAAAACCCCCCTGTACCAGCAGCTGTATCAGGCCATCCGCGAGGCCATTGAATCCGGAACGCTGCCCTCTGGCACAAAGATGCCCTCGATCCGGCGGCTGCCGGAAGAACTCGGCGTCAGCCGCACAACGGTGGAAGCCGCGTACCAGCAGCTGTGCGTCGAAGGCTACCTGAAAAGCCGCCCCCAGCGGGGGTATTTTGTCGCTTCGGCGCGCTTGCAGGAAAATGCAGGCCCGCACGAATTGCAGGTACATCATCTGACCGCACGCATGCCGCCGGTAAAATATGATTTCGGTACCGACCGCATCGACATAGAGGCTGCCGACATCACTATCTGGAAACGCCATATCCGCGATGTGCTCAACCGGCCGGACTCGATTGTCTCATACGGCGACCCGCAGGGAGAACCCGCCCTGCGCGAAGCGCTTTCTTCGTATACGTACCGCGCCCGCGGCGTACATGCTGCGCCCGAACAGATTATCATCGGCGCGGGAATCCAGCCGTTGCTCACCATCTTATGCGGGCTGCTGCCGCAAAAACAGGTCGCCATGGACAGCCTGGGCTTCCCACAAGCAGAACGCGCCTTTGCAGATTGCGGCGTGGAGGTCATCCGCATGCCCTCTGACGCAGAGGGGCTTTCGGTGGAATCTTTGGAAAAAAGCCGTGTGCGTCAGGTGTTGGTCAGCCCTTCGGCTCCGGCCGGGCAGACGACCGCCATGCCGCCCTCGCGCCGGTTTGCGCTGCTGCGCTGGGCAAGGGAAAAGAACGGCCTGATTCTGGAAGATGACTACAACGGCGAGCTGCGGTATACCGCCCGCCCGATTCCGGCATTGCAGGGTTCCGGGCAGGAACACACGGTTTATCTGGGTTCTTTTTCCAAGCTGCTGCTGCCGAGCGTGCGCATCAGTTATATGGTGCTTCCGGAATCATTGCTGGAGCGCTACGCGCCCCGTGCACGCTCCTACAACCAGACTGCCTCTAAGATTGAACAGCTGGCGCTGGCGGATTATATCAAAGAAGGGCAGCTGGAACGCCATCTGCGGCGGCTGCGTAAGCTGTACCATATGAAAAGCCAGACCATGCTGCACTGCATCCGCAGTACGCTGGGTGCACAGGTGCCTGCGGCTTTGCTCGAAACCGCGCTTACAGTGGTAATCCGCACGCCCGATGCATACCAATTGGCAGAAGATGCCGCGCAAAACGGGATACGGGCTTCTGCAATTGGAGATGACCTGCTGCGGCTTGGGTTTGCAGGTATCCCGCTGGCACGCATCCCGGCCGGTATCGAGGCGTTGTACCAGGTGATGTCCCGATGCCATGGGACGCCGTAACCACCGGTTATTTGGTTTTAAAATTGATGAAAAAAAGTCATAAAACCTTAAATAGACCATCACATACCTTTCACATTGGCACGGCATAATAAAAGCACACCAACCGGGAAACCTAAACAAAGGCCCGGCAACACAAACGTGTGAAAGGATGAGCATTTATGTATGATCCTATGAATATAAACAATCCCGAAACCTCGGGCAGCACCAATCCGCAGCCTGAAAATCAGCCCCCCGTTTCTTCTGCTCCCAATACGACGGGCAGCAGTTCTGATTCGCAGAACTGGACGGCACAGCAAAACCCCTATCAGCAGGCTGCCAGCTATTCAGAATACCGCTGGCAGGGCAACGGCTATCAGCCGCCGGTACAGCCCGAAAACAGCGAATGGCCCGGCAGTGACAATTACACGCCGCCGGTTCCGCCGCAAAAGCCCAGGAAAGAGCGCAAACCCATGAGCCGAGGCGCAAAAATGGCAACAAAAATCGTGGCCGGTGTTCTGTGCTGCGCCCTGATTTCTGCCGCTTCCATTGGCGGGTTTGCCGCCCTCATCAATAACGGCACCATTCAGGTAAACAGTACCGGAAGCGGAGATTCCACCTTTACGATTACCAAACTGATTAACAGCGACGACAACAACCCCACCACCAGCGTTTCCGGCAGCATGACGCAGCAGGAAGTCGCTGCAAAGGTAATTCCTTCCGTGGTCTGCATCCAGAATTATCAGCAGGCCGATTTGCAGCAGGGGCTGTCTGCACAGGGTTGGGGGCGCAATACACAAAGTAACGAAGAAAATGGAAGCGGCAGCGATGACAGCGCTGTTTCCCCCGCCAGCGAAGGCTCCGGTATCATCGCTACCTCTGACGGCTATATTATCACCAATGCTCACGTGGTAGAGGGGGCAGACTCCCTGAAAGTCATCACCTCTGACGGTAAAACCTACGAAGCCAAGCTGATTGGCAGCGACAGCATGACCGATCTGGCAGTGATTAAAATTGATGCCACCGGCCTGACCGCCGCAGAGTTTGGCTCTTCTGAAGACCTGGTTGTCGCCGACCCGGTAATCGCTATCGGCAACCCCGGCGGCTTGCAGTTCAATTCCAGCGTGACCATCGGTTATGTTTCTGCACTGAACCGTTCTGTGACCAGCAGCGAGACTGGCTACACCATGGAATGTATCCAGACGGATGCCGCCATTAACCCCGGCAACTCCGGCGGCGCATTGGTAAACATGTATGGTCAGGTAATCGGCATCAACTCCAGTAAAATTGTTGCAACCGGCTATGAGGGCCTTGGCTTCGCCATCCCGATTGATGACGCGCTTCCGATTATCAGCGATTTGAAGGAATACGGCTATGTAAAGGACCGCGCGATGCTGGGCATCAGCGGGCAGTATCTGGATTCCTGGACCGCCAATTTCTACGGGCTGCCTTCCGGCATGTATGTAGCATCTGTCAGCAATGAATCTGTGAGCGAGGCCGGTGTACAGAAAGGCGACGTCATCACCAAGATTGACGATACCGATGTCACCTCTGCCAACACGATTTCCGGTTATATTGCAAAGAAGAAGCCCGGAGACAAGGTAACGCTGTCGATTACCCGCGGCCTTACCGGTGAAACCTTCACCTGTGAAGTAACCCTTACCGAATCCACTGGACAATAATCCAGTGTTGATATAAAATATAAGTATAAGATAAGCTTTTTCTTCAAAAATTTCCTCTTTTCCTAACTTTTCAGGCGGGCCTTATCCTGCAAACAGGCCCGCCCCCTCTTCGGAGGGATTTATCATCCCTATTGAGTACAAGATCTTTTTCATAAATCTCCTTTTTCAACAGCCACGGCGGGGTCTTAAAAAGACCCCGCCGTGGTTGTTTTATGGTATAGATCAGAATCCGATGCCAAATCAGCACAAAAAAAGCCCGGCCCTTTTTACAGGGCCGGGGCTTTTTCTTTGCTGTCTGGTAACAAGCAGAGTCCTGATTTTTCCGAATCAGGATTTATTCGCCTTTTTTCTCAGCGGTCTTTTTTGCAGCCGGCTTTTTGGCCGGGGCTTTTTTCTCAGTTGTTTTTTTCTCAGCCGTCTTCTTTGCAGCGGGTTTCTTTGCAGCGGGTTTCTTTGCAGCCGGCTTTCTTGCGGGGGCCTTCTTTGCGGGAGCAGCCTTTTCTGCTTTTACTTCAGCAGCAGCTTCCTTTTTTTCTTCAACTGCTTTGGGCTCTTCTGCGGGCTTTTCTTCCTTCACGGGAGCTTCTTCTGCGGGGACAACAGCCGGCCAGGCTTCCAGCTTCCACTGCTGGTTCTCACCGTTGGCATCTTCCCAAATCTGAATGGCAGCGCCGTCTTCGTCGCTGATATTGACAACGTCCAGGCACTTGCCGGATTTTGCGTTTGCAATCTTATAATAACCATCTTTGGTGGCTTCCAGCTTCCACTGTTGGGTTTCGCCGCCGACATAGTCCCACTGGTGGACCCATGCGCCGTCAACCTCGCCGCCGTTGATAACATCGAGACACTTGCCGGAATCCTTGCATACCAGCTTCCAGGTGCCTTTTTCCGCCTTGTCGATAACCCACAGCTGGTTGTCTGCGCGGGTAATCAGAAACTGCTCAACTACGCCGCCGTTTTCTGCACCGGATTCTGCAGACAGAGCCTTACCGCTCTTCTTGTTGATGATGAGATACGTGCTGCCGGCCACAATGGCGCCTGCCTTCTTAACTGCCATACAAAAACACTCCTTTACCATGTTTGCTTCTATACATACTCACAACGGAAATATCTGGGGAATCCCCAGTCCTCCGCTATACCAGACAATGGTTTAATGGTATGATTGTAGCATCTACTCTGAAAGCTGTCAAGGCGAAAAAACCGCATGCATGCTGGGATTTTTGGAGATTTCTGGTTTGCAGGCCGGTATTTTCGTCCATAATAAACAAAATAAAACCACAATCTTCCGATGCATCAGCGCCTTTTGAAGAAATTGCATATATTTTTTTCATTTCTCCGAACCTCTGTTTTTTTAGGGCAATCCGGCGGCAATACGCATGGCAGCGGGATGTCTTACTAGACACCTGTCTAAAAACGTTTTGGCAAAAGAAAAATTGCTTTTTGGATTTTTACGCTTGATTGTGATTCCTGGAAACAAAAATACAGGTTTTTAAATAACCTAAGGCGGTATCATCGGCACATTGCGCCGGTTTGAAAAAGGTGTAAAGAAAAGGGTACAAAATCCAAAAATCTGTGCACTGTTGTGATGGAAGGTGCTGCGGTATAATAAAAGCAGGAATCAAAAAAATAAACAAAACCCGCAGGATACTGATTGTTTTTTTGTGCCCAAACGTGTAAGATGAAGGTAGATTTGCAATCAAGGAGGCCTACCCATGAAACCACTTACACAAACAGAGCGGGAACTGCTTCAGGCTGTGCGCAGTGCCAGACGTTTTCCGCTGGTACGGTTTGAATTGCGCAATTCTGAAGAACCCGGGCTTCGTTCTATCGCGCTGAACCATGTCTATATCACCGACCCCGAGGATTCGATGGAGCTGGTAAAGGAGCGCTCTGCCGCACTGGAGAGCCTGCGCAGACGGGGGCTGGTGCGCATTTCGTATGCGCTGCCCGCATATGTGCAGTCGGACTATCAGGTTTATTACAGAAGCAGCCTGTATGAGCTGCTGTGCCATACGGTGCTGGAAGCACAGGGAAAACCGGGCTTCCTGTTTAATCTGCCCGCCATGCGGTTTGGGCAGGTTTTCCCGCTGTAAGGGCCGGTGGGCTTTGTCAAAAACAGAAAGGAGAGAGTTGTACAGATGGAAACCATGTTTACGCAGGAAAACGGCTGCCTGTTTTGGAGGAGCGGCCATGAACAGCTTTGCATACAGGCATGGGGTGAAAACGCCCTGCGTGTACGCGCTGCTTTTTTGCCAGAATTCCCGCAGGAGGATTGGGCGCTCACCGAGCCGGTCAACGCCTGCGCACAGATTACCCTGAACGAAAACGGCTCTGCCGAAATCGTCAATGGCAAGATTACCGCGCATATCAGTGCCGCAGGCAAGATTACGTTCTACCGGCATGACGGCAAGCTGCTGTTGGAGGAATATGTGCGCCGCCGCAAGGATATCCGTGAATTCTGTTCTGCGCTCGATCTGGACGCGCGTGAGTTCCGCCCGACAGTGGGCGGCGATTGGGCGCTGACGCTCCGTTTTGAATCTGACCCGAAAGAGAAGCTGTTCGGTATGGGCCAGTATCAGCAGCCCTATCTGGATGTCAAGGGCTGTACGCTGGAGCTGGCGCACCGCAATTCGCAGGCCAGTGTCCCCTTCTGCCTTTCCAGCCTGGGATACGGCTTTTTGTGGAACAACCCGGCCATCGGCCAGGTCACCTTCGGCAAAAACATCACCGAATGGAAGGCCTATTCCACGCAGGTGCTGGATTACTGGATTACTGCCGGCGATACTCCCGCAGAGATTGAAGAGTCTTATGCTGCTGTGACCGGTACTGTGCCCATCATGCCCGAATATGGCCTGGGCTTCTGGCAGTGCAAGCTGCGCTATCTCTGCCAGGACGAGCTGATGGAGGTTGCACGCGAATATAAGCGCCGCAATCTGCCGATTGACGTCATTGTCATCGACTTTTTCCACTGGCCCAAGCAGGGCGACTGGCGCTTTGACGAGCGCTTCTGGCCTGACCCCCAGGGCATGATTGACGAGCTGAAATCCATGGGTATTGAGCTGATGGTATCCATCTGGCCCACTGTGGACAAGCGCAGCGAAAACTTTGCCGAGATGTACCGCAAGGGATATCTGGTACAGGTGGAACGCGGCGTAGAAACCTCCATGAACTTCATGGGCGAGACGCTGTTCTATGATGCCACCAACCCCGGCGCGCGTGAATTCCTGTGGAAGACCGCGAAAAAGAATTACTATGATTCCGGCATCCGCGTATTCTGGCTGGACGAAGCCGAGCCGGAGTATTCGATTTATGATTACGACAACTACCGCTATTATAAGGGCACCGATTTGCAGGTTGGCAACATTTACCCGGTGATGTACGCCAAAACCTTCTTTGACGGCATGACCGCCGCAGGACAGGAAAACGTGGTAAACCTGCTGCGCTGTGCCTGGGCAGGCAGCCAGAAATACGGCGCGCTGGTGTGGTCCGGCGATATCGATTCCAGCTTCCGTTCCATGCGCAGCCAGCTGAGTGTGGGCCTGAATATGGGCATTGCGGGCATCCCGTGGTGGACAACGGATATCGGCGGCTTCCAGGGCGGCGACATCCGCGACGAGCACTTTAAAGAGTGCCTGATCCGCTGGTTCCAGTGGGGCGCTTTCTGCCCGGTGTTCCGTCTGCACGGCGACCGCGAACCGCATACCGGTTTGCCGGACAAGCTGCCCGAGGGCGTGCTGCCGGGCGAGACGATTCTGCCCAGCGGCGCTGCCAATGAGGTGTGGAGCTATGGCGAAGAAGCCTACCGCATTTTCGTGAAATATATGCAGCTGCGCGAAAAGCTGCGCCCGGTAGTGCGTGAGGCCATGTGGCAGGCACACAAGAACGGAACCCCCGTCATGCGTACCCTGTTCTATGAGTTCCCCGATGACCCGCAGGCATGGGAGATTGAGGATGAATACCTGTTCGGCGACCATCTGCTGGTGGCTCCTATCCTGGAAGAGGGCCAGCGCGTGCGCCGCCTGTATCTGCCCGCAGGCGCACAGTGGCAGAATCTCGAGACCGGCGAGCGCGTAGAAGGCGGCGCCTGGTATGACGTGGATGCCCCGCT
>DVIY01000249.1 GCA_018710915.1 Candidatus Gallacutalibacter pullistercoris | reverse complement strand
AAAAATGGTGCTTCTTCTTGAACCTGCCAGGATATCGTGTTATAATGTATACAGATATACTGATAGTAGCCGCAGTAATGCATACGATGAAATGTTTTTATATTATTGTAAAGGAGCGAACGATCCAAAATGGTTGTCTTTTCTACGATACAGTACCCCAAAATCCCTACAAAGGACTTGTTTGGGTTGGCAAAAGAAGCAGGTGCTGCCGGTATCGAATGGGATGATACCGCCCATCTGCAGGCCGGACACACAAAAGATGCCACCAACGCGTATTGGAACACAATCAACGAAAAACTGACGCCGTTTTCTCTCGTTTCCAATTACACGCTGGGAGATAAGCGAAACATTCAGGAGCTTTTCATGCCGGTAATGGATTCTGCGTTTGCGCTGCATGCTTCTATCGTCCGGATTCAGCCCCTGCCTGTTGCATCTGCTGACGCTGATTATAACATTATTAATAAAGCCGCACAGGAATTGCGTACCATTTGTGATATGGCAAATATATTTGATATGGAAGTCCAGGTCATCTGCCAGCCCAATTCCCTGACGGATACCGCCCAGGGTGTTTGCTCTCTGCTGAAAATGGCCAATTGCCTTAACTGTAAGTGCTCCTGGCAGCCTGACCCTGCCATTTCTGACCAGGACAACCTGGCTTCCCTTCAGGCAGTAAAGAAGTTTTTGGGCAGTGCTGTGATTACCCCCAGCTGGAAAAAGGAATACAGCGCCTATCTGGCAAACGCCTTGCCGAACGTTCCGCTGATTTTGGAGACAGGGCGCATCAATTAATCAGAATAAGTTCAATAAAGCGGCTCTTCCACTCAATACTGTGGAAGAGCCGTTTTTGTCGCTTTTTTTAAATTTCTTTTGCAGAAAAGTACTGGAATCTGGCTTCTCCCTTTTCTGCAAATACTCCCAGATAGGTTCCAGTAAAGGTCATCATACGGGTTCCCTCTGTGCACAAGCCTGCTGTTGCACAAGTCCCCAAAAGCTTCCAATCCATTTTCCCTGTGCGGTAATAGAATTCATACTTTTCCCGCCCGGTTTCTACGCGGAACATCACAGGCTGCGTACTTTCCACGGTATCCGATTCAAAGCCGCCTGTCAGGCCATGGACTGTCCAGGAAATGCCCACTTTTTGACAATCTCCGATACGTTTAGTATAAATATCGTAGTGATATTCCATATTGTAAAATGCAGTCAGACCAGCCCGGCCGCCATCTTGCAGAACCGCTGTCAAACAGGTTTCTGCTGCCATTTCAAATTCCTTCTGGCGAACGCCCATGAAAGTCGGGACAAAATCACTCAAGGTCTCTTCCCCGCCGCGCAGGCAGAGTTCTCTGTTTTCGCAGGTATAACGTTCACGATGTGGATTGCGCACAAAATTCCAATCCAATTTCCATGAACTATTTGTAAAATCATCTTCAAAATCAACAGTAGGGATAATTGCTGTACCGTCTCCAGGCAAAATAGCCGTCATTTCCATCGCAGTATGCCGCTCTTCTCCCACAACCGGCCAGCCATCTTCCCAACGAACCGGCGTCAGGAAAGTTTCGCGCCCCAGGTTGTGAAGCATGACATGCCCCAGTGGGCGGATTCCCAGATGTACCATCCACCAGTTCCCGTTCTCGTCTTCCAGCAAATCACCGTGTCCGGTAGCCTGAATCGGAGAAGTATCTGCCTGACGATGGCAAATCAGAGGATTATGCGGGCAGGATTCATACGGGCCTTCCACGTTACGGCTGCGGAAAATCGTCTCCATATGACCATACTCCGTTCCTCCTTCTGCAATCATCAGATAATACCATCCGTTGATTTTGTACAGATGCGGTGCTTCCGGGCACTTCTCCCCTGTGCCGTGGGTAATAACGGTTTTTTCACTCAAGCGCTCGCCGGTTTTGGGATTTACCTGAAACAGCACAATAGAAGAACGGCCGTTATCGTTGTGTGTTCCGCAAAAATAAACTTTTCCATCCTCATCAAACAACAGGGAAGGGTCAATTCCCGCCTGGTCAACCCACTGCGGTTCTGACCACGGGCCAGTGGGATTTTCTGCATAAACAATAAAATTCCCGCCATGGGAGACGTTCGTGGTAATCATATAAAAAGTCCCATCGTGATAGCGGATGGTCGGTGCATAGATTCCACCTGAGCAGCGGCATCGTTCAAGCGGAAGCTGGCTATCCCGGGTGAGGCAATAGCCGATCATCTTCCAGTCCGTCAGGTTGCGGCTGTGATACACCGGTACACCGGGGAAAAATTCAAAAGTAGAAGTTACCAGATAATAATCCTTTCCCACACGACAAATACTGGGGTCTGGATTATACCCTTTTATTACGGGATTTTGATAGACTGCCATTTGCTTTTACTCCTCTCCAAGACAGAATTCTGTCAATATTGTAGCAGACTTTCCCGGGATTTCCTACGTTTTTCTTAACTGTTATGTCAAAAATCTTCTCAAATCAAAACCCGGAATATCCTTATGGACATTCCGGGTTTCTTTCAGTCGTTTACAGTGCCTGGCAGGCTTCCTCCAGCCAGGGCAGCGTTTCAGGCTCCACATGGGGCGCCAAGGCCTTGTACACCTTCTGATGGTAATCGTTCAGATAATCCAGCTCTTCGCGGGTCATCAGTTCCACATCAATGGCCTTGCGGTCAACGGGGAACAAAGTGAGCGGCTCCATCTTCAGGAAGCGGCCATATTCGGTTTCCTTCCAGAACACCACTTCCAGCAGGTTCTCGGTACGGATACCGTACTTGCCTTCCAGATACAGGCCGGGCTCGTTGGTGATGGTCATGCCCTCTTTCAGCACGCCGGAAGAACGCTGGCTGAAGTTCTGGGGGCCTTCATGCACGCCGCCGAAGAATCCCACACCGTGGCCGGTGCCGCAGCGGTAATCCAGGCCATATTTCCACACCTGCTGACGGGCCAGGCAATCCAGCATACCGTCCTTGGTTCCCTCCGGGAACACAGCCATAGCCAGCTGAATGTGGCTCTTGAGAACACGGGTGAAGTCGGTCTTTTCCTCTTCGCTGATGGGGCCCATGACAAAAGTACGGGTTACATCGGTGGTACCGGTCAGGTACTGCCCACCGGAATCGATGAGCAAAAAGCCCTTCTTTTGCAGCATGTCGGACTTTTCCGCCGTGGGGCCATAGTGCATCATGGCTGCGTTGGGGCCGTAGCCTGCAATGGTGTCAAAGCTGTCTCCTCTGTTTTCGGGCATTTTGGCGCGTTCAGCAGAAAGCATCAGGCACACATCATACTCGCTGACAGCCTCCCCTGCTTCCATGCGATTTTGCAGCTTGACCCAGAAGTTGGCCAGCGCCACGCCGTCCCACACATGGGCCTGGCGGATATTTTTCAGCTCGGTTGGGTTCTTTACACCCTTGAGCGCCTCTACCACATCAGTACCATAGACAATGGAAACCGTGCCGTTCTTCATCAGACGCAGCAGGTTATCATAGCTGATTGCGGCCTTATTCACCAGCATTTTGGCGCCGCCCAAATCGCCGGACAAATCCTCGGTAATAGCTGCATAGGGGCGCAGGATGAAGGTTTTCTTCAAACAGGCGATGTCCTCAGCGCTCAGGCGGTCCTCATCCAGATACAGACGGGCTTCATCCTTGAGCACCAGCACATAAGAGGTGGCAAAGGGGTTATAGGCAATGTCGGATGCACGGACATTGGAAAGCCAGTTGGCACAGTCCAAGGTGCTGTACAGCTGGGCATCAGCGTTCTTCTCGGCCAGCTGTTCCCGAACCTGCTGGAGCTTCTCTTTCGGGGAAAGGCCTGCATACTTGACATCCAGCACATAAGCGGGGGTGTGGGGCAGCTCGGGGCGGTTTTCCCAAACAGGCATGACCAAATCTTCGCTGACCAGAGACGCGCCCACTTTTTCCAGCTTTTCCTGAAGCAGCAGGCCGCTTGCTGCCGGATAAATAGTACCATCTACAGCCACCGTTTTACCCGCCTGGGTATCAGCCAGATACTCTTCCACGGTAGGCACGCCCTTCTCCCGCATGCGGAACAGTTTGATTTCGCTGCCGGACAGCTGGGCTTCCGCCTGGATAAAATACCGGCCATCCGTCCACAGGCCACTCTCTTCGGTGGTAATTACCAGCGTACCGGCAGAACCGGTAAAGCCGGAAAATTCCTTGCGAGCCTTCCATGCCTCGGGGATATATTCGCTCATATGGGGGTCGCTGGTGGGGATAATCAGCGCATCCACATTGGCTTTTGCCATTTCACCGCGCAAAGCGGCAATTTTTTCATTGACAGTCATCGGAAACAACTCCTTTATGCAAAATAAAACAGCCCCCGGACCTGCCGGAGGCTGTGATAAGGCAAAACTTCTCCGGTATTACACCAGATGACAGGCCACAAAATGGCCCGGACGTGCTTCCTTGAGCACCGGAGTCTCTTTACGGCACCGGTCGGTGGCGTTGGGGCAGCGGTTGGCAAAGGGGCAGCCCGGCTTGGGATTGATGGGGCTGGGCACGTCGCCGGAAAGCACCTGCGCCTTCTTCTGGGCTTCCTTGTCCGGGTCGGGAATCGGCACGGAGGACAGAAGCGCCTTGCTGTAGGGATGCAGGGTGTGGTCATAAATCTCGTCACTGTCTGCCAGTTCTACCAGGTTGCCCAGGTACATAACGGCAATACGGTCGGAGATATACTTGACAATGTTCAGGTCATGGGCGATGAACATATAGGTCAGGCCCATCTTATTCTGCAAATCCTTCAGCAGGTTGATAATCCGGCTCTGAATGGAAACGTCCAGAGCGGAAATGGGCTCGTCGCACACGATGAACTCGGGCTCGATGGCCAGCGCACGGGCAATGCCGATACGCTGGCGCTGGCCGCCGGAAAACTCGTGCGGGAAGCGGTTTGCATGCTCACGGTTCAAACCGACGGTTTCCAGCAGCTCATACACGCGCTGCTGACGCTTCTCTTTGTCGTACATATTGTGGATTTCCATACCCTCTGCAATGATAGTACCCACGGTCATGCGGGGGTTCAAAGAAGCATAGGGATCCTGGAAAATAATCTGTGCCTTACGGGAATAGGCAAAACGGTCTTTGGTATACTTCAGATTGACTTCCTTGTCGCGGTACAGAATCTTACCTTTGGTGGGGTGGTAGATACCCATCACCACGCGGCCCATGGTGGACTTGCCGCAGCCGGATTCACCTACAACACCCAATGTCTCGCCCTTGTAGATATCGAGAGAAACATTATTGACAGCCACCAGTGTCTGGCGGGGGCCAACATGGAAATGCTTGGATACGTTTTCCAGTGTTATCAGTTTTTCTTTTTCCATTATGCCTTATCCTCCTTTCCGGGGAAGTCAGGATGCAGCCGCCAGCAAGCAGCAGTATGACCCTCTCCCACGGTAAACACGGGAGGCTGGTTGTTTTTGCAAATCTTCATGCAATGCTGGCAGCGGCTGGCGAATGCACAACCCTTGGGCGGTGCAAACAAATCGGGAGGAGTACCGGGAATAGAAACCAGCTCCTCGTCGCGGCTAGTCTCCACGGTAGGAAGGCTGCGCAGCAGAGCGGCGGTATAGGGATGGCTGGCGCGATAAAAAATATCCTGTGCAGTACCCTGTTCCACTACTTTACCGGCATACATCACGGCCACGCGGTCGGCCAGGTTGGCTACAACGCCCAGGTCATGGGTAATCAAAATGATAGCGGTGCCGGTTTCCTCACGAATTTTGCCCATCAGCTGCATGATCTGTGCCTGAATGGTCACGTCCAGAGCAGTGGTAGGTTCGTCAGCAATCAGCAGCTTGGGATTGCAGGAAAGTGCCATAGCAATCATGGCACGCTGACGCATACCGCCGGAAAATTCATGGGGATACTGATCGGCGCGTTCCTCTGCGTTGGGAATCTGCACCAGCTTCAGCAGGCGGATCGCCTCTTCCCGGCATTTTGCACCGGAAAGCTTCTTGTGCTTATGCAGGGTCTCGGTAATCTGCTTGCCCACTTTCATGGTAGGGTTCAGACAGGTCATGGGGTCCTGGAAAATCATACTCACCAGCTGGCCGCGGATGTTCTGCATCTCCTTTTCGCTGGCAGCAACAATATCCTTGCCGCACAGTTCCAGCGTACCCTCTTTGATGCGGGCAGGAGGCATGGGGTTCAGCTTCATAATGGTCTTTGCGGTAACACTCTTACCGCAGCCGGACTCGCCGACGATTGCCAGCACTTCGCCTTCCTCCACGTGAAGGGAAACGCCGCGGACAGCATGAACCTCACCAGCATAGGTGTCAAAGGAAACGTGGAGATTCTCAATCTTTAATACGTCTGCCATCTTCCATTACCTCCTTAACTTCGGGTCAAATGCATCCCGCAGCTGGTCACCCAGCAGGTTGAAGGACAGCATAGTGAAGCAGATAAACAGTGCCGGGAACAGAAGCTCTGTGGGATAAATCTGGAAATTCAGAATGCCGTCGTTGGCCAGAATACCCCAGGAAGTTTCCGGAGGAGCGATACCCAGACCCAGCATGGACAGGAAAGCTTCCGTAAAGATGATAGCCGGAATATCCAGCGTAATATTGACGATGATCACACTCAGAATATTGGGAACCAGATGGCGGGCAATAATGCGGCGGGGCTTGGCGCCCATAGCCTGAGCGGCAATGAGGAACTCCTGTCCTTTCAGCGCAATCACCTGACCACGCACCAGACGAGCCATACCCGTCCAACCGGTGATGGAATATGCGATGATAATGGTTACCAGGCCGCGGGGCAGAACCACCATCAGCAGCATAACGATAATCAGATAAGGAATACCGCTGATAACTTCCAGGATACGCATCATGACATTATCAACTGAACCGCCAAAATAACCGGAAACACCGCCATAAATGATACCCATCACACAGTCAATGAGTGCCACTGCTGCGGCAACAATCAGAGAAACACGGGCACCGCACCAGATACGGACAAAGATATCACGTCCCAGAGAATCCGTACCAAACAGATGAACCTGTCCATTTACCGGATCGACACACATCGGCGGCTGATGAATGAAGGTGATATTCTGGTCATTCATGCCAAATGGTGAGAAAATCGGTACAAAAATTGCACCTAAAATCAAAAGAGTCAAAATTCCAATGCAGACAACTGCTACCTTACTGCGGCGCAAACGGCTCATGGCATCCTGCCAGAAGCTGATGGAAGGGCGCACGATGGATTCCATGGAAGCGCTGTCTGTTCCAACTGCTTCAAACTCAGATGCATCAATGGAGCTTTCTGCATCATATACTGCAGCAGCTGTATCCACAACAGGCTCAAAGGGAGCCTTTTTCTTAATACTGAAAAGTCCCACAGGCTTTACTCCTTTCCGCCAGTCAGCTTGACACGAGGATCAATCAGACCATACAAAATATCCACAACCAGGTTTGCAAGCACCAGGAATGCACCATAGAACATGGTTGTACCTGCAATCAGGGGATAGTCATTCTGCTGCACGCACTGAACAAAATGACGGCCCATACCGGGAATGGTGAAGATGTTCTCAACTACAAAAGTACCGGTGAGCAGAGCCGCTACCAGCGGACCCAAAACGGTAATCACAGGCATCAGGGCGTTGCGCACCGCGTGCTTCCAGATAATTGCTTTCTGGGAAAGGCCCTTTGCCTTTGCAGTCATAATGTAATCCTGCCCCAATACGTCCAGCATACTGGTTCGCATCAAACGGCTGATGGTTGCCATGGAACCGAACGCCAACGCGAAAGATGGAAGAATTTTACTGTTCATATCAGCCCATCCCACAACGGCGAATACCTGCACACCGGTGGCCTGCATGAGCTTCAATCCAAGGAAATATTGTAAAAGAGAACCTACTACGAAGGAAGGCACAGAAACGCCGATCAGTGCAATGAACATTGTCAGGCTGTCCCAGACCGTTCCGCGCTTGACAGCGGCGACAATTCCCAGGAGAACGCCCATGATAAATGCAAAAATCAGTGCACGCATACCCAATTCCAAAGAAACCGGGAAGGACTCTGCAATGATGTCTGTCATGGCACGGCCATTACGCAGAGAAGTGCCAAGATCCCCCTGGAGAATACGTCCAAAGTAAATCAGATACTGTTCCCAAAGCGGTTTATCCATACCATACTTTGCAAACAAAGCCTGTTTGGTCTCCTC
>DVIY01000248.1 GCA_018710915.1 Candidatus Gallacutalibacter pullistercoris | reverse complement strand
GTCCTCTTCCGTTGGAATTGGCTGTGAAGCTGGCGGCTTATTATCGTACCAGCGTAGACTATTTGCTTGGATTGACCGACAATCCCAAGCCATACAATTGATAAAAAATAAAATGGAACGATATAACAGAATTCGAGATTTGCGGGAAGATCAGGATTTACCCCAGCGGGAACTGGCCGCATTGCTTCATGTCAGCCAGACGACTTATTCCCGTTATGAAACAGGAATGCTGGATATTCCCAGTTCTTCCCTGATTGCTCTTGCGCGCTTTTACAAAACCAGCGTGGATTATCTTTTGGGATTAACAGATAATCCCAAACCATACAGGTGAAATGTTATGCAGTATAAACGAATTCGGGAGTTGCGCGAGGATGCTGATTTGACACAGACAAAAGTTGGCGAAGCGATCAATCTACCGCAACGTACCTATGCTTATTATGAAAGCGGTCAAAGGATGATTCCGCCGGAAGTTTTATGCGCACTGGCTGATTTTTACCATGTCAGTGTTGATTATCTTCTGGAAAGGACAGACAATCCCGAGCCGTATGAACGATAAATTCCGGGCAGAAGAATATCATTTTTTACAAACAAAGAAGCGATGCAGCTCTAATTGAACTGCACCGCTTTTTTATATCTTTATCCTCTTCTTAACCGGGAGAATAGGAACGTGGTAAAGAAAATCACCGCTGCCATCAGTACGATGGTTCCGCCGGTAGCAATGCCCCAGTAGTAAGAAAGAATTAGCCCCGATACGCCGGAAACCAGCGAAATCCCTACCGACAGCCCGTGATAAGCCGCGCTGTTTTTCGCCAGGTTCCGTGCTGCTGCTGCCGGAAGCACCAGCAGGGAATTGATAATCAGCATTCCCACCCACTTGATAGAAATGGTGACAATTACTGCCAGCACAATGGCAAACAGCCGGTTAATCCGCTGTACCCGAATGTTTTTTCCGGCGGCAAGGTCTTCATTCAGACTGGTCAGCAACAGCTGATTATAACCAAAAATCCACACCAGCACAACAGCAATCAGAATAAACAGCAACAGCAGCAGCTCCTGCGGCTGCACCGTTAAGATGTCGCCAATCAGGTAGGAGGAATATTTGGCAAAGCCGCCGCTGGCGGAAAGCAGCACCACACCCAGCGCAAGACCAGTAGCAGAAAACACGCCAATAATAGTATCCGCAGAGGAATTGCCGGATTCCAATACAGCGGAAATTCCCAGCGCAAACAGCAGGGCAAAGCCCAGCATGGAAATCAGGTAATTATCAACGCCCATAAGCACGCCGATAGCGATGCCGGTCAGCGCTGAATGGCCCAGCGCGTCGGAGAAAAAAGACATCCGGTTGCTCACCACAGCTGTTCCCACCAAACCAAACAGCGGGGAAATCAGCAGTACAGCCAGCAGGGCATTTTTCATAAAGTCAAACTCCGTCCATTCAAAGGGAAGGAGCGTATCAATAATTCCATACAGTATGTCCATCATGCACCTCCAAGGCCAAAAATTTCCTGTACATCGGGAGAAGCCAGAACTTCCTCTGGTGTGCCGCGGGAAATGATGCTTCTGTCCAATACAGCAGCGCTGGTGGCATACCGGCGCACATGGGAAAGGTCGTGGGAAACCAGGATAATGGGCATATGATACTCGCTGCGCAGAGAAGTCACCAAATCATAAAACAGGCCAATGCCCTTCCGGTCTACCGCGGAAACCGGCTCATCCAGCAGCAGCAAATCCGGCATAGGGTCCAGTGCAAAAGCCAGCAGTACCCGCTGCAATTCTCCGCCGGAAAGGCTGCCCAGCCGCTTGGAGAGGATTGCCGGGTCGCCGCCCACTTTCTTCAGCATGGCGGCGGCTTTTTTTCGGGCGATAGGGGAGGTTCCCAGCCATACAGGCCGGCGGGAATGGTTGGCGCACAGCAGGTCTGCGGCAGTGATGGGGGCAGAGCGGTCAAAGTCCAGCCGCTGGGGCACATAGCCGATACGGGGCTTTTGAACGGTTTCCCCTTGGCCATTGTGATAAACGATTTCGCCGGTATAAGCGCACCGACCCAGCAGTGCTTTGAGCAGCGTGGTTTTCCCAGCGCCGTTGCGGCCGATTAGTGCCAGGATTTCCCCGTGATGGACTTCCAAATCAATATGGTCAAGAATCAAACCGTCATGCTTTTGAACGGTCAGCCCCTGTATGGACACGCTGCATTGGCAGGTGTGCGGAGCCTGTGTAATAATTTGCATAAAATAAATCCTTTCCAACAATAGCGTTTTCTCTGTATACCTCTGTCAGCACCATGTTACGACAACGCTTCTTTTAAGATTTCCAGATTGTTTTTCATAGCGTTCAAATAGGCGTCCGGATCGTCTTCTCCTGTAGCAGCCGGATCCAACAGATACAGCGTTGCGCCGCTTTCTGCAGAAATGACCTGTGCCGCAGATTCTGAGTACTGAGGTTCCGCAAACACCGCTTTCACACCGGTTTCACGAATCAGACGGATGGCGTCAGCCAGCTCTTTTGCACTGGGTTGGCTGTCCGGTTCCCGGTTGACCACTGCTGCGATATGCAGGTTGAATTCTTCGGCAAAGTATGGAAATGCCTCGTGAAAGGTCACGATATCGCGGTTCGGAAGATCATCCAGTTCCTGATGCATTTCATCCCGAAGAGCTGCAAGCTTTTCTATATAAATGTCGCCATTTTTTCGGTATTGTTCCGCACGCTCCGGGTCAAGTTCCATCAGGGAAGCAGTCACCGTCTCCACCTGCTGTATATAATTGGAAATACTGACCCAAACATGAGCATTATACTCTTCTTCTGCGTGTTCATGGTCGTCATGCTCATGTTCGTGCGCTTCATCTGAACACAAAAGGGAGATCCCTTCACTGGCATTGATTACCGGCAGCTGCGGCATCTGCTCCAGCACCTTGTCCAGAAAGCTCTCCATACCTGCGCCGTTGATGAGAAAAGCATCAGCGGTTTCCAAATTCTTCATGTCCTTGTTTTGCAGCTGATAGTCGTGCAGACAGCCGGTTTGCTGTCCGGCCATGTTGGAAACCTCTACTTTTTCAATCCTGTCAGTAATATTCAGAGCTATAATATACATTGGGTAAAAAGAAGTCACGATTCGAAAGT
>DVIY01000247.1 GCA_018710915.1 Candidatus Gallacutalibacter pullistercoris | reverse complement strand
TTGGAGTTCGGAGTGGAAATCTCTCCTGCTCCATTGTTTCCGCCCTTGCCGCCGACAAACTGCTTGTTCAGTTCTTCGTCCAGTTCAACGCCCAGATAGGTCAGGCCCTTACAAATATTGCTGCGGTGCTGGAACTGATTTTCACCTAAGCCAGCAGTGAAGATAATCGCATCGCAGCCGTCCATAGCAGCCACATAACTGCCAATAAACTTCTTGATCTCATATACCAGCATCTTGTGTGCCAGAATTGCACGCTCGTCACCAGCTGCTTCTGCCTTGCTCACATCACGGTCATCACTGGAAATACCAGAGATACCCAGCAGGCCGGATTTTTTGTTGAGAAGCTCGCTCATCTCAAACGGACTCATATTCTCCTTTTCAGCAATGAATGTCACCACTGAAGGATCCAGTGCGCCAGAACGGGTACCCATCATAAAGCCATCCAGAGGGGTCAAACCCATACTGGTGTCAATTACTTTACCGTTTTTGACAGCTGTAATGGAAGAACCGTTGCCCAGATGGCAGCTGACGATTTTCAGGTCTTCAATCGGCTTGCCCATCAATTCAGCGCAGCGGTGGCTGACATAACGGTGAGAAGTTCCATGGAAGCCATAGCGGCGGACATGATATTTCTCATAATACTCATAGGGAATTGCAAACATATATGCCTCGGGCGGCATAGTGGAATGGAAAGCTGTATCGAACACAACAACTTCAGGCACATCCTCACCGAAAACGGCACGGCAAGCACGAATACCCTGCACATGTGCAGCATTGTGAAGGGGTGCCAGAGGAATCAGGCTTTCGATGCCCTCGATTACCTTTTCATCCACCAGAACAGACTCGCTGAAGATTGCGCCGCCCTGCACGATGCGGTGGCCAATAGCAGAAACTTCGTCCAGGCTTTTCAACACGCCCACCTCAGGATCCATCAGGGCGTTTTTCACCTGCTCAAATGCAGCAGTGTGGTCTTTCATGGGAACCTCGATATTCTTGCTGCGCCCGTCCGCAGTCTTATGGCCAAACAGTCCCATCTCCAGACCAATACGCTCACAGTTGCCTTTACAGAGCATTTTTTCGTTTTCCATGTCAATCAGCTGGTACTTCAGAGAAGAACTGCCCGCATTGATAACCAGAATCTTCATTCGTCATTTCCTCCTACATGTCATTATGAAAATGAAAACCTGCCGGCTCCTATTCAACAGCAAAATTGCTGCTGCAATCACAAAAATAAACGGCATACAGCTTTCGGTATGGTGAAGAACACCTGCGGCCTGGCTGCCGCAAACACGGCTCTTGCAGGAAAACAGGTGTTGCTGTATATTATAATAGTACAAAATAAGGCTAAATTCAAGGAGTTTGCGCGTAAAATGAGTAAGAAACCTGTTTTTTCGGGAATTGTGTGTGAATTCAACCCGCTTCATTTTGGTCACGAATATCTGCTGCAAGCCGCAAAAAAAAATTCTGACGCGCTGGTCTGTATTATGAGTGGGAACTGGGTACAGCGTGGGGAACCAGCGCTGCTTTCGAAATACGCACGGGCGCGTATGGCTCTGGCCTGTGGTGCAGACCTGGTGGCAGAGCTTCCGCTGCCATGGGCAATGGCCGGAGCGGAACGGTTTGCATTCGGGGCAATCTCGCTGCTGCACCATCTGGGCTGCATCGGCCAGCTGTGGTTTGGCAGCGAATGTGGCAGCAGTACTGCACTGGAATCACTGGCCGGGCTGCTTCTTTCAGAAGAGCTTGGGCGGGTATTGCCAGACTATCTGCGGCAAGGAATAAACTTTGCATTGGCGCGGCAAAGGGCAGTACAGGCGATTGCCGGAAGCGAAGCGGCGGAACTACTGCAATCACCCAATAATATTCTGGGAATTGAATACTGTAAAGCACTTTTGCGGCTGCACAGCCACATACGTCCCTATACAGTCACACGGGTTGGCAGCGCTCATGATGCACCGGGGGAAGTGCAGAGCGGGGCTTTCTTATCGGCGTCGCAGCTTCGCGCCCTGCTGTTGGGGGGGAATTCGCTGCAGGGGCTGCTGCCGGAAGCCTGTTTTCAGATTCTGCAGGAAGAAATCGATTCACAGCGTGCACCTGCCGATTTTTCGCGGCTGGAAGGTGCGCTGATTGCACGCCTGCGCATGATGGAGCGCGCAGACTTTGCTGCTCTGCCCGACATCAGCGAAGGCCTGGAAAACCGGCTGTACGAAGTTTCCCGCTCTGCCTTGGCGGCGCAGCAGCTGTATGACGGTGTGAAATCCAAGCGCTACAGCCATGCACGAATACGGCGTCTGGTGCTTTCTGCCTTGCTCTCTATCCCAGCAAGGCTTCCCGATACCCCGCCCTATTTCCGCGTACTCGCCATGAATGAAAACGGCCGCGAACTTCTGCGCGCAGCAGCTCGCACCTCCACGCTCCCGCTGGCAACAAGGCCGCGTGATTTTCGTAATGCTGGGGAGGAAATTGATTCGCTGTTCCAGCTGGAGGCCCGTTCAACGGACTTGTATGCCCTGTGCCTGCCCTCTCCCCCTGCTTGTGGTTGGGAATATCGACAGGGATTTTTCTTTGCCCGCAATACAATTTAAAAATGTTCATAAAATTTACTTGATTTTTTGTTTTCTTTTAGCATATGATAAGGATAATCACCAATTCTCTCAAAATCAGAGTGAATCAATCCTGGATATTTTGAAAATTTTTTCAAAAAGAGGGCCGTGCTATGGAAATACATGAAATTGAATATGGAGGTTATGGGAAATGCCTTTCCCTGACAAATGGTATCATTCAGGCAATCGTCACCATTGAAGTGGGACCCCGCATTATCTCTTTTTCCCGCTGCGACACACCCGACACCTCTAATATCTTTTTTGAGGATATCGAGCGCAAGCATGTAAGTAAAGGAAAAGTTTTTGACCAGCTTTACGGAGAAGGCAGCTGTTTTTATGCTTACGGAGGCCATCGCCTGTGGCTGAGCCCTGAAGACTACTCCAGCACCTATTATCCGGATAATCGGCCGGTTGTTTACTCCATTACAGAAGAAGGCGTTACATTTACGCCATCACAGGAAAAGCGGGCCATTCAGACGAGCTTTTCAGTCATGATGGGTGACAACAGCTATGATATGATGGTGGTTCATACGGGAAAAAATGTTTCAAAGGATATGCAGATGGCTTCTTTGTGGGCATTGACCATGCTGCGCCCGGAAGGAACCGCCCTGATTCCGCAGAATCCCCGGAAAGACGGGAACCTTTTACAGCCCAACCGGCAGGTTTCGCTGTGGCCATATACAGACCTGCACGATAACCGGTTATTTCTGGGCAACCGGTTCCTTGCACTCCGGCAGGACCTTTCACAGACACATCAGATGAAAGTCGGCACCGACTGTCACAGCGGCTGGTGCCTGTACCAAAGCGGTGATTTTATTTTTGTCAAGCGTTACCTGCACAACGTCAATGCAATTTACCCGGATGGCGGCGTTTCGTTTGAAGGTTTCGTATCCGGTGATTATTTGGAACTCGAGACGCTGAGCCCCCTGTACCGTATTGCGCCGGGCGACAGCGTACGCCATGTGGAAAATCTTTCGCTGCTGTATGAGCCGGATAGACCTATGCCCGACCCTTCTGATGAAGACGCGCTGTCACAGTGGGTAGAAACCATTGGCATATAATTGAGGATAAACAGTAAAGAGCTGACCGGTAAACGGCCAGCTCTTTGACTGTAAAAAGGGTTGCGTCACGGGCAGAGTCTTCTCTGCCCATAATTTTTTAACTTTTAATCTTCATAGCCATTGGGGTTCTGGGACTGCCAGCGCCAGGAGTCTGCACACATATCATCCAGTGTTTTCTTAGCTTCCCAGTGCAGCTCTTCTTTTGCTTTGGAGCAATCTGCATAGCAGGCAGGTACATCGCCGGGGCGGCGTTCCACAATCTCATACGGGATAGGACGGCCCACTGCTTTGCCGAATGCCTTGACCATATCCAACACTGAATATCCGATACCGGTACCCAGGTTATAAATACGCAATCCGCAATTGGCCTTTCCGTCTTCACCAAAGAGCTTCAAGGCTGCTACATGGCCTTCTGCCAGGTCTACCACATGGATGTAATCACGCACGCCGGTGCCATCGTGGGTGGGGTAGTCATTGCCGAACACACGCAGCTTTTCCAGCTTGCCAATAGCCACCTGGGTAATATAGGGAACCAGATTGTTCGGGATACCGTTGGGGTCTTCGCCGATTTTTCCACTTTCATGGGCGCCTACCGGGTTAAAGTAACGCAGCAGGATGGGGTTGAACGCAGGGTCTGCCTTGGCGATGTCTTTGAGCATCATTTCGATCATCAGCTTGGTAGAGCCATAGGGGTTGGTGGTGGAAAGCGGGAAATCTTCGGTAATCGGCACAGTTGCGGGATCACCGTACACTGTAGCAGAAGAGCTGAACACAAAGTTGTGTACGCCGTGCTCCTTCATGACTTCCAGCAGCACCAGTGTGGAAATCAGGTTATTCTGATAGTACCGCAGGGGGATTCTGACGGACTCGCCCACTGCCTTCAGGCCGGCGAAGTGTATCACGGCGCTGATGTCCTCTTTGGAAAAGATTTTTTCCATGGCCTCACGGTCGCAGACATCATTTTCGTAGAAGGTTACCTTTTTACCCGAAATCTCTTCTACGCGATGCAGTGCTTCCGGTTTGCTGTTGCTGAGGTTATCCACCACAACGACCTCATAACCGGATTCCAGCAGGGAAATGCAGGTGTGGCTGCCGATATAGCCGGCGCCGCCGGTGACCAGAATTTTCATGATAATCAGCCTCTCTTTCCAAATTTGTGTCCGGATTTCTTTCTGTCCCTATTATACCGCGAAATATGTGAAAAGACTATGGGAAATTGTTGTGGAAATCTATACAATTATTGAAAACGACCATTCCAATTGTCTCATTGGGTATTTGGGGCGAAAAATGGGTATGCTACTTTCGAGTAATCACGAAAGGAGCGCATCCCTTTTGGATGCCGGAACAAATATGCGAAAAAATGCGGTTCTCTTCCTCACCGGCAGCACAGTCTATCCCCTGATTGAGCTTGCCTGGCGGGGATACACACACCCCTCCATGGCGGCAGCCGGAGGGATCTGCCTGCCAGTCCTCGACCGGATTTGCAATAATAAGAACATGTGCCGCCGTCCGATTCCAGTCCGCTGCATTGCCGGTGCACTCTCCATCACTGCGGTGGAGTTCTGCTTTGGGATTGTATTCAACCTCATTTTGCGGCAAAATGTATGGGATTATTCCCAGATGCCGATGAATGTGCTGGGGCAGGTTTGCCTGCCATACACGCTTCTGTGGGTACTCCTGTCATTCCCCGCCATTCAGCTGTGCCGCCTGCTGGGCAGACACTTCCGCTGAAACCGGATTTTTCTCCCCGCGTCTGCGGCGCAGATATGCGCCCGCAGGGATTGGATGGGAAACCCGTGCAGTTACTTCCATGGTGGCATGGGGAGCTGCTTCAATGCCCTCCCCTTCCGCGTTCTTCATCTCTTCCAGCACCACGGTAAAGGGCTCTTCTTCCGGGCAGAGCACATCCAGCGGCTCACCGGCAAAAAAGCGGTTGCGCTGGGAGAGATGCACATGGGTATCATCCACCATCCCCAGGGATACGGCGGCTACTTCCCAATCGCGCACATAACCGCCGCGCTCGGAATCCTGACCAGGGCCGCCTTTATCAAAATAAAATCCGGTGCCATATGCCCGGTGGCTGATCTTATCCAGTTCCGGCAAAACCCAGCCTGGCAGGGGCTTTCCGGCAAGCGCTGCATCCAATGCACCACGGTAGGCCTTTGTCACGCTGGCAACATAATAATCCGCCTTTGCTCTGCCTTCAATCTTCAAGCTGCAAACGCCCGCTTCGATCAGTTCAGGAAGGTGATCTGCCATACACAGGTCGCGCGAATTGAGGATAAACGTTCCGTTTTCTGTCTCTTCAATGGGCATATACCGGCCAGGGCGTGTCTCTTCCATCAGGCTGTATTTCCAGCGGCAAGGCTGAGCACATTCGCCACGGTTTCCGTCGCGCCCGGTAAAATAGTTTGAAAGCAGACACCGGCCAGAAAATGAAACACACATAGCGCCGTGTACAAACACCTCGATTTCCAGCTCTTTCGGCGTTTTGGCCCGGAGTTCTGCGATTTCTTCCAGCGTCATCTCACGTGCAAGCACCACACGGGCGGCGCCCAGTTCATGCAGCATGCAGGCAGCCTCTGCATTCACCACGCCGGTTTGGGTGGAAATGTGGATTTCAGTATTCGGGGTGTGGCGCTTTGCCATACGCAGCACACCCAAATCGCTGATAATCAGCGCGTCTACACCAGCTGCCTCACAGCTTTCCAGATAGCCCGGCAATTCTGCCAACTCATTCCCGCGCGGCAAGGTATTGCAGGTAACATAGACCTTCTTACCAAGGCTGTGTGCCAGCTGAACCGCCTCGCACATTTCTTCGTGGCTAAAGTTCGGCGATGCACTGCGCATACCGAAAACATGTCCTGCCAGATATACCGCATCCGCACCGTATCGGAAAGCAGCGCGCAATCGTTCAAAATCGCCTGCTGGGGAAAGCAATTCAATATTTCTGGGATTCAAATGGAATTCCTCCTTGCTTTTCAATCGCAAAAATAAACCTGATAAAAATTGACAAAAGAAAAAACCTCGAACGCGACTTGCGCATCGAGGCTTTCGACTGGTTGCGGAGGCAGGATTTGAACCTACGACCTTCGGGTTATGAGCCCGACGAGCTACCGGACTGCTCCACTCCGCGATGTTTATTTGTTTGCGCTCACCTGAGTGCTCACTTATTATACCACATTCTCTGACATTTGCAACCCCTTTTTTTGAACTTTTTTATATTTG